>JACYMC010000043.1 GCA_015272195.1 Candidatus Sericytochromatia bacterium | reverse complement strand
ATGGATGGCAAAGGACGCTGCCTTGATAATGTCTTTATTGAACGATGGTTCAGAAGCCTCAAATACGAGGATATTTACTTGAAGCAATACGAGCATGTATTGGCTTTAAAAGCAGGTGTGAAGAGTTATGTGACGTTTTACAATCAGAGGAGGTACCACCAGGCATTAAACAATTTGACCCCAGATCAAGTGTACTTTGCAGAGCCTTCAGACCAGGGAGTTAAAGTTGCATGATTTGCTGTCTTGACACTGGGGAGCACTATACTTCAGAAGGTCAGATACGCCAAACGGGGCGTGAAATTCACGCCCCGCTGGTGTGCCGAGAAAATTTACTTCAGCAGCTGGTCGATTTTCTGGCGCAGGTCTGCAGGCAGCTGGTTCCAGGTGCCAACAGCCTGATGCTGGTTGCGCAGGCGGTTAAAGGGGGCTTCGCGGTCGCGGAAGCGGCCGCTGTAGCCGTCAGCCACGTCAGAGAGGACCTGGGCTGATTTGCCTTCGCCCATCACGGCCACTTCAGAGAGGGCGTTCAGGATCAGAAAAGCGCGGTTGTCATCGACGTTGCCCATAAACTCTTTGACCGGGAACTGGGCGTGGCTCATGACTTCTGCGATTTCCAGCTTGCTGGTTTCTTCGTGACCCATGATGCGGCCAAGCAGCTCGGACTGGCCGTTGTTGACCAGGGTGTTGGCGACCCGGACGCGGTCTTCAAGGTTACCATCGAGCCAGATCTGAACGCCGGTGGCGCGGATCTGATCCGGCTGGGTGGCCCCACCGAAGAACGTGTACTTTTTCTGGCTGACCAGATCTTCCAGTTCAGCATGCTTGCTGCTGAGGTCAACCGGCGGTTTGCTGTTGTTGTCAATCACGGGCTGCAGGTTGGCAAAAGCTGAGTCGTCATCGGCTGCTTCAGGCTGCTGCGGTACCGGGGCTGCACTGGCCTGGGCAGGCGTTGCCGCTGGCTGCTGTGCGGGTTGTGGTGCCGCTTCTTCTTTGGCTGTGGCCCGCTGGTAGAGGTAGTAGCCACCGGCAGCCAGACCGGCCACGGCCAGGCCGACGCCGACCGCTGCCACAGAGCCGGCGACTTTGGGACCGCCCACTTTGGAGACCAGTTTGGTCATGGCCGGGCCCGTGGGCAGGGCTTTAAAGCCGACTTTGCTGGTCAGGCTGTTAACGCCTTTGGCCACCACCTGGGCTGTGGCATAGCCGCCGAGGTTGGCTGCCGGGGGCGCCAGGGTGCTGGTGAGGCCAATCAGGGTCGCGCCCATGCCAATGGTGCCCACAGCGCCACCAATCAGGGCCGCTTTGCCGACCCCGTTGCTTTTGGGTGCCGTGGGCTGACCAATGGTGCTCAGGCCACGTTCTTCAGCGGGAATGGGGGCCGGTGCGGTGGGCTGAGGCGCAGCTTCTTCAACCGGAGCGGGTGTTGCGCCAGGCTGTTGGGCTTCGGCCGCTTCGAGACGGGCCAGAATATTTTTGTATTTGTCGACTTCGTTCTGGGTGGGCTCATAGCCATTGAGCGCGCGCTGTTCCAGATCCTGGGCCCAGAGAAACTCGCTTTCGCTGACAGGCTCGTCCAGACCAGGCAAGCTGCCGGCCGGCGCGGTCGTCGGCTCGTCCAGGGGCCGGGGCAGCTCGTCAGGATGCCGCAGCAAAGGTTTTTGCGGTGCCGGCTCAGCGGGCTGTGCAGGGGGGGCTGCAGGTGCAACCGGTGCTTCTGCGGCCGGTGGGGGGCTTGCGGGAGCGGGTGCCGGTGCAGCGGGTGAGCCACCCTGTACCGGGATCTGAATTTCAGGCTCATCACCTGCAGACGTTGCGGCAGGTGGCGCTGCGGGTGCCGGCGTCGGTGCCGCCGGCGGGGGATCGTTATCAACCGGAGAGGGCAGGCTGGGCTGTTGCTGGGGGGGCGCCACGGCCACTTTACTGGGCACGGTCAGCACTTGGCCCGGATAAATCAGATCCGGATTTTTGATCTGACTTTTGTTCAGGGCAAAGAGCACGGGCCACTGGTTATTGTCGCCGAGCTGTGCGCCCGCAATGCTCCAGAGTGAGTCGCCTTTTTTGACCGTATAGCTGGTAAAGCTGGTCTGATCACCTGCACTCAGGGCAGAGGGGGCAGGGCTGGCGGCTGCCGGCTGTTGCGGGGCTGCAGCGGATGGGTTCGGGCGATTGCTTTCAATGCTGATGGGTGCACTGGCAGCACTCGCCGGGTTGTTGACGGTTGTCATGGTTAAACTCCCGGTTGTTGGCTAGTCTTCATTATCTCATATCGGCCTTTGTGGCGAAAAGTTGCGGCAATTTTAAATAAAATTTGATCAAATTTTAAACTTTTGGGGCCCAAAGGGGTTTTCTGCCGGTGGCGGCCCGCTGGCCAGATAAAAGAATTCACTGCCAGGATGCACGGGCTGCAGGCGCTGGGGCGCCATAATGATATAACTGTCGCTCTCGGTATAAAGCGGGGGGCCATCGCCCTCGGCCAGCAGGGTCTGGGCAGGAATATGCTCAAAACTGTGCAGGATGCGGCGCAGTCGGTAGCTGGCGTCCGGGAAGATCACCGCACGGTAGACGCTGTAAATCTGACGTGGGTGCTGCGTGGTATGGGCCGGGTCAGTCAGCATATTCAGCTGTGCCAGCAACTGCCAGGCGGCCTGCTGGGCAATGCTGGTGGCACCGGGCTCTTCGTGGGAGCCGCATTCAATCACATCGCCCTCAGCCTGTTCACAGAGGCTGATCAGTGCCCGGCCGCGTAAGTGAGGCAGAATATTGCGAATCACCACCGGCACGCTGGCCACATTCAGCATGCCCTGTCCAGGATCCATTTCGATCAGCATCGGTGGAGAAGCTGCACTGGTGCTGTGCAGATCCAGCACCCGATCCAGCTGTTTCAAAACAGGCAGCAGCTCATGCACCCGCTGCAGCTCATAGCTGTTGCAATGCAGCGCTTCAGGCATGCGGTTCATGTCCTGATCCACAAAACGGAAGTGGGCCGTAAAGCCCAGGTCGCTGGCTTCTTTAAAATAACGGGCGCCGGCCCCAAGATTATTGACCATTAAAAAGACCCGTCCGGCGAGCAGCTGCTGGCGGTGCTGCCAGAGATTATCAAGTGCGGCCAGACCGGCGGGTTCGTTGCCGTGGGTCATGGCCATAATCCCCACACTGGGGCCAGGCTCGGGCGCTTCGATCAGGCGCAAGCCCTGAATGCCCTGCCAGCTGCTGCGCTGCCAGTCCAGAAAAACCTGGTAGAGCTGATCACGGGTATAGGCTGAATGGGGAAAGGCTTGCATATGTTGAGCTTAACATGGCTGCCAGGGCCTGACAATGCAACAGCCGCCAGCAAATGTCCGGCGGCTGGCGCTGTATTGATGCTTTTAACGGATGGGGATTTTCAGGTAGCTGACGCCGTTGTCATCGGCTGGCGGCAGTTTGCCTGCGTTAATATTGACCTGCACGCTCGGCAACAGCAGCTTGGGGGCCGCCAGGCCTTTGTCGCGCTCGGTGCGCATACTGACAAAATCGTCACGGCTGGTGTCGGCTTTGAGGTAAATGTTTTCATGCTTGGATTTGCCAATGGTGGTTTCATAGCGCAGCTCGCGACCACCCGGTTGGTAATCATGGCCGACAAACACACGGGTGGCGTCAGGCAGACCATAGAGCTTGTCGTGAATGGAGGTGTAGGAGTCGTCGGCACTGCCGCCGGGGAAGTCACAGCGGCCCGTGCCGTAGTCTTCGATAAACAGGGCATCACCGGTGAACACCGCGTCTTCAATCAGATAAGAAATACAGGCGGGGGTGTGGCCAGGCGTATTGATGGCTTCAAAGTTCAGGCTGCCGGCGCTGAAGCGCTCACCGTCGGCAAAGAGATGATCAAACTGGGAGCCATCGGTGTCGAGGCCTTTGTAGTTAAACAGGCCTTTAAAAACTTCCTGTACGGTTTTGATGTTTTCACCAATCCCGATTTTGACACCCGGAAACGTTTCTTTAAAGTACTGAGAGCTGGAGAGGTGATCGGCATGGGCGTGGGTTTCGAGCACATAGTGTAACTTGAGCCCTTCGCTCTGGATATAATTTTTGACTTCCTCAAAGTTGTCAAGAGCCATTTTGGACGCACCAGGCTCGTAGTCCAGCACCGGGTCGATGACCACGGCATCTTTGGTGTCAGGATCAAAGACCACATAAGTCAGGGTATAGGTGGCGGGATCATAAAAGGTTTTGATTTGCATTTTTTTCTCCTTGGCCTCGTTTGAGGTGTCTGTATACTATATAGGGTATATTACTTGAAACAAAAAGTCAAGCCCGGTTTTTTCTCAGGGCACAGTAATTCAGAATGAACCGTTCTTCGCACTCCCTGAGTAGACTTGAGGGGATCGGCTGAAGTTTTTTTACACATGAAAGGGTCTCCTTGAGGCGATGGATTCAATAACCACAAAG
>JACYMC010000008.1 GCA_015272195.1 Candidatus Sericytochromatia bacterium | reverse complement strand
CAGATCAGGAACTTAAAATCACGCTGATTCTGTCCGGTTTCTGGGGAGCAGTATACTCATCAGGAGATCTGAGAAGTAAAGTCATTCGTCCATCAAGGCGCTGATCAGCTTGTCTCAGCTGCTTTTTCATAGACTGAACATAGTTTTGAGGATACTCTTTATTTAAATCGCTCATATCAGTTATTTCGCCACTTAAAAGCCGCTGAATCATTTCCCTTTGGGCATGAGAGGAATCTGATCTTAGTCTAAGTAAGCGATTATCCGCTTCTGCAGCCACTTCATTAAACACCTGGCGAGCCTTATCCTTATCAAAACTCGGCTCCGGCAATTGTTCAAACACCTCATAAAAACCTGGCGAATTAGAATCCAAAGGAACTAAGACAACTCTTTTTGAAGGATCTTCTGACTTCCCAGTAAAATCGCCTTTAGCTTTCAATTGCTGATAAAAAGCCTTTTCGATCTCAGAACGAAACCATTTAAAGACATCGGTTTCCACGCTCTTCATTGCACGATATGACATATCGCAAGCTTTGTTATAAGCAAAAGAAAAGGCCGCTAAAAAATCTTGGTCTATGTCTTCTGTCTTAAGCAAAACACTGCCTGGCAAAAGAAGACGATGAGCTTTTTTTCTGTAAAAAGATTTATTAATGCGAAAATACTTAATTATTTTTTCTTTTATCAAATTATTGTCTTTTGATGACTTTATATCATCAAGGCAATCAAACAAACGAGCCCAATCATCAACTCTATCTGGGTATAGTTCAAAGTTTTTCCATGACTCCAGACTTTTAATGAGAGCTCCCATAAATGACTCAGTCATTGGGCTGGGGAAACGAACTATTTTGCCAATATCACCTAATGAAAGCATCCCAACTTGACCCAGATTTGAAAAAACGCGGCTGATATCAAAAGACTTTTTAGCCATGTCGATTATTGGAGTCATCCTGGCAATATCACGGAATGCTGCTGTACTTCTTGCCACTTCAATTATTGGGGCGACTTTGCCAACATCACGAAGTGCAGCATTTCTAACTGCTTCAATCATTGGGGTGACTTTGGCCATATCACGTAACATGTTTGTTGTAGCAGCACCAATCACCGCATCAAATCTGCTCATATCAAGTAAAGCTGATGTCTTTAGCGTTTTGATCATTGGCATATATTGATTCTCCATTCGTTTTTGTGATGCGATCACGCTGTTGAGAATCTGAGAATGGTTTAAAAATACGCTCATTAAAGGCTTTAACTCCTGTTATTTAAATCGTTGGTAATCGGGGCATCAAACCCCTTCAATAGATAAGGAACACTTTCAGAGGTCTTTTTTAATTTCTGCGGCAGATTTTCTTCGAAAAAATTATTGTTCTGCATCAGAGCACCAACAGATTTTCGGTGGTGGTCATTTCAAGCGGGCGGTAAGCCTGGCTGACCGTCACTTTCAGCTTGCGGGGTTTGCCTGTCAGCTGCTTGAAGGCCGTTAAGAAGACCTGGCGGAAGCGGTCGGGGTTGAGGACCAGAGCTTCGGATTCGAGGCCCAGAGGCTGGCCATTGATGCCGCCACCGGCTTCAAGCCAGCGACGGGCTTTGGTCTGGTCGGCTTTGAATTTTAAGGGGATCGGCTCCACGATGGTTTTGAGTTCTTCGGGGGTGAAGATCTCAGGGGTGAGCAGGTTGTGAACGGCGGCCAGGTGCTTATGCCCCTGATGGGCCAGCTGTGCGGCAAAAGACTTCAAGATAATGGCCCCGGACGGGTTATAGTCCACGATGGAGATGATCTTCAGGGGCTTGGATGCCGGGATCTTGGATTGCAGGAGCTGGGAGAAGTATTCACTGGTCAGCACCGAGGGCATACCGCCGAGTGAAATAATGGTGATACCAAACTCCCGCTGCAGCAGCTGAAGACGTTGGAAGTGGCCGCTTTTTTCGGACACCAGCACAATCTCCGGGTGTTTGTCGCCCAGGGCATAGAAGCGTTCGCCTTCGTCGGTGAAATCAAAATCAGCAAAGCGGAACAGGCGATAGCGCACAATCATGCGCTGAAAGACCTGGAGCAGCTGGGCATAATGCTTCTCGCTGTTGATGCCGCCTGGTGTCAGCTGTTCTTCGGGCAAGCGGTAGCCGTTGACGGCTTTGCCGTCTTGCCTGAATCGTAAGCGAGTTTGCGAGCCGTACGAGTCAGGACAGCGCTGATTACGGCTAGCGACAGCAGCGCTCTGGAGCGCCCGGGCCAGAGTGGGCTTGAGAATATACCAAAAGGTCCGAATATTGCCCATCACAGGATAGCGCAAGCCCCGCTGCATCAGATGGTAATACTCCCAGATGAAATTGGCCATCAATTCGCGGGTCTGAAAGCGGCCTGTGCGGGGATGGGTGAAGTGCTGGCGCAGTTCTTCGCCGCTCATGTACTGCAGTTCTTTGTCAAAGGGACGCAAATTGTCGAGATAAATAGCCGCACCCCATTGGTGATGCCAGGGGGAGACTTTGCGCAAAGAGTCGGTCTGAAACCAACGCAAAAGCAGCGGGGCCCGTGATTCTGGCACGGGCAGCGCATGGCCACCGGATAGCAACACTTCAAAGTCACGGCTGCGGGTGGGATGTGAACCAACGGATTGAACGTGGTGCAGATTGACTAAAAAGCCATCGTTAAGGCGCTGAAACTGGGGCCAATGGCTGAGGGCCTGCTCGGCTTCGCCAATAGAGAAGCCTGTATTGCTTAAAACCGGGCGGTAGCCGTTGACGGCTTTGCCGGCTTTACGGCTACCGACAGCAGCGCTCTCACCTGTGCGCAGATAGATACGGGAGCAGCGGCCCGCGCTCTCAATAAAGAGAATGTCTTGCACCCGTACCGGCACATCTGGACCCGTGCAGGGAATCTTAAGAATATTGGGGGCCAGACCCAGGCGGGCGTATTCGGTGCTGAGCTGCTGATCGAGGTCTTGCAGCTGCGCCCAGGCATTGAGAATATCGTCAATCATCAGGGCTGCAGGCGGGCTTCAAAGGCTGCCAGGTAAGAAGCGGTGACGCGGGCGGTGATGTCTGGCGGCAGGGTTAAAAAGCTGAGATTGCGGCCCCGGCCCTCGGGCTCAATGCGGTCAAGCTGCCGCAAATTGACCATGTGCTGGCGGCTGGTGCGGATCAGGTCAGGATCGGCGGCAAAGCGGGTTTCGAGTTCAGCCAGGCTGTCAAAGCAGTGAAAACGCTGGCCGGCCACGGTGTAGACCTGCAAACCAACGGCAATATCTGAGCTGATCAGAGCGATGTCTTCAGGCCAGAGCAGGCGCTTTTTCTTGCCATCCTGCACCCAGAGGGGGACGCGCTGGCGGCGTAACTGAGCGATGATTTCTTGCTGGGTTTTGAGCTGGTTTTCAAGGGCCGCTTTGAGGGCCTTTAACACCGCTTCAGGCACCGGGCGGGGCTGCTCATGGAAGCCCAGAATCTGCACAAACTCAACAATAAAGGCGTTCATTTCAAAGCAGCGCCGGGCCAGCATGCGGTACCACTGATCACGCATCAGCGGACCCCCGGTATCTTTGGGGGCATGCTTTACGCCGATTTCATGCCACTGCATCAGGGAGTAAGCGCGATCTTTTTCGCTGCGGGGTATGGTTTCATCAATCCAGAATTCGTTTTTACGGGCCAAAAATTGCCAGCCGTGCAGCTCCGTAACCTCATCGGGTTTGAGCTGGGGCCAGTCGTCGCTCTTGTCATGACAGAACGCCAGGTATTCAGAGACTTCTTCAGGCGTTACCGCGAGGGCCTCGGTTAAAATCTGGGGGCTGTTGCGGTTGACCGGGTAAAATTGGCGGACATAACGCATTTGCGCCTGCCCATGAAGGCCACCAGGCGGCATTAAATCAGATTGAAATTTTTTCAGCTGCTGCAAGGAATCCAGCACCAGCTGATCATAAACTGGCTGGATTTTTGGCTTCGCCTTTTTACTTGGCTTTTTCTTGTCTGGCGCTGGTTTTTTCATGATTTGATTATAGCCTGCAGAACCAAAAAATAACAATATCGGCAAGAAAAGCGCGATCAAAAAATATGATTTAAATAATATAAATTACAGTATAAAAATACAATTTAAAAACAATAAAAAAATTATTTTAAAAATATAAAACAAAATATATTTACAATATAAAAATAATATTTTTATATCACATAGATCACTGTCTTCTCTTCTAACGGGCAGATCTCAGGACCAGAGGCTGGGCGAGCGAGCGCCGGAAGAACCCGGCGCCCGGAAGCCCCCGCAGAAATATGGAGGCGCACAGGAGGCAGGATGCCGGGTGCGCCGGAATCGCGCCCGCAGCGACGAACACGGATGTGAGGAGCGTAGGGATCAAGGGGGCTGACGGTTAAAGCAAATCGCCCTGGGCGAAAGCTGATTTTGGAGCTGGCGCTTATCTTTCAGCCGCGCGCCGTGTTCAGACCAGCGA
>JACYMC010000086.1 GCA_015272195.1 Candidatus Sericytochromatia bacterium | reverse complement strand
TCAGCCCGCACAA
Organism: Candidatus Sericytochromatia bacterium; assembly: GCA_015272195.1. Lineage (GTDB taxonomy): Bacteria > Cyanobacteriota > Sericytochromatia > UBA7694 > UBA7694 > JACYMC01. The sequence goes on along the minus strand of JACYMC010000086.1, from coordinate 4,593 downwards.
GCTCTACGATTGATCAAATTTGGTTCCCTGACTTTTGGATGACCCTGCCCTGGTGTGCTCTGGCGGTGTATTTTTGAATGTCAGAGGTTATAATTAAAAAATAAGGCATAGCAGCACGCTCTCTATGGTATTGCAGACTGAAGGAACACACTGATGGCACAGCTCGCCCATATTCTTGTGGTAGAAGATGATCCCGACATGGCTTTATTTCTGGAGCTGGAGCTCAGACATGCGGGTTACACTGTTGATATTGCCAGAGACGGCATTTCAGCTCTGATGGGTCTACAACAACAGTCGCCTGAGCTGGTGATTCTCGATCGCAAGTTACCCCGTCTCGACGGTCTGTCGGTGTGCGGTGCCATTCGGCAACATTCTGAAGTCCCTGTGCTGATGCTGACCAGCATGGACCAGCTCAGCGAAAAAGTTGAAGGCCTGGATGCCGGTGCCAATGACTACCTGACCAAACCCTTTCAATTGCCTGAGCTTCTGGCGCGGGTGCGGGCTTTGCTGCGGCGTTCGCAGCCTCCGCAAACCCAGACCGTTCTGGTTTTTGCTGATTTAAAAATCGATCTGCTCAGCCGACAGGTGTGGCGGGCTGAGGAAGAAGTCTTGCTGGCGGCCAAAGAGTTTGATCTGCTGGCTTTTTTGATGCAGCATCCGCGTCAGGTGTTGAGTAAAGCCCAGTTGATCCAGGCCCTCTGGGGCTGGGACTATAATGGAGAAGACAATATTATTGAAGTCTATATCCATAACCTGCGCAAAAAACTGCGGTGTAAATCCGGTCGACAGCCTCTGGTGCACACCCTGCGCGGCGTGGGCTACATTTTAAAAGAGGCCACATGAGTTTACGTTATTTAAGTGCCGGTGAATCCCACGGGCAGGCCCTGATGGGCATTATTGACGGTCTGCCGGCGGGCATCCCCATTTCTGAAAGCGCGCTGGCAGCCCAGATGCAGCGCCGCAAAATGGGCCATGGCCGGGGCCGTCGCCAGCAAATTGAAACCGACGCCGTGCAGATTCTGGCGGGGGTGCGCCACGGCGAAACCCTCGGCAGCCCTGTGGGTCTGCTGTTGCCCAACCGCGACTGGAAAAACTGGCAGGAGATCATGTCACCCACACCCATAGATGCTGAGACCAAACGCCGGGTGCACATTCCCCGGCCCGGCCATGCCGATCTGGTGGGGGCCGTCAAATACGGCTACCGCGATCTGCGCAACGCCCTGGAGCGCGCCAGTGCCCGTGAAACCGCCATGCGGGTGGCGCTGGGCTGCTTTGCTCGCCAATTTCTGGCGGCCCTGGATATGCACGTGGCCAGCCGCGTGGTGCGTATTGGTGCCCAGCAGGATCTCAGCGCCCTGAATCTGCCGGTGGCAGAACTCAATGAGCGCGTGGATGCCTCACCCGTACGCGCCCTCGACAAAGAGGCTGAAGCCCGCATGATGGCTGAAATTGATCGCGCCCAGGCTGAAGGTGACAGCCTCGGCGGGGTGTTTGAAGTCTATGCTGAGGGCCTGCCGATTGGCTTAGGCGCTTACAGCCAGTGGGATCGCCGCCTCGACGCCCGCCTTGGCGAAGTGCTGCTGGGCCTGAATGCCATCAAGGGTGTGGAGCTGGGCCTGGGCTTCCGAGCCGCTGAAGTACCGGGCTCTCAGGCCCACGATGAAATGCTGCCGGGGGGCCAGCCGCTGGACGTGCGCTATGCCAGCAATCATTCCGGCGGCATCAATGCCGGGGTCAGCACGGGCCAGCCGCTGGTATTGCGGGTGGCCAAAAAGCCAATAGCCACCCTGATGCGCCCGCTGGACTCGGTTGACATCCGCAGCGGTGAGGCTGCCAAGGCCCATATTGAGCGCTCAGATACCTGTGCTGTTCCCGCTGCGGCGGTGATTGCCGAGTCGCTGGTCTGCCTGGTGCTGGCTGATTTTGTGCTCGAAAAATTCGGCGGCGACAGCCTGGCCGAGATCCAGGAGCGCCTGGACCTCTGGCGGCAGCGCACCCAGCCGGGGCAAGCGGACTAAAACAGTCCGGTCACCTGCCCGGTGGCCGTATCCACGTCAATGCGGCGGTAGGCCGGGTCTGAAGCCGTGCCGGGCATCAGGCGGATATCACCGGCCACAGGCACAATAAAGCCCGCGCCCTGATAGACCCGCAGCTCGCGCACCTGTAAGCGCCAGTCGCGGGGCTGCCCTTTGCGGCCCGGCTGATCCGAGAGGCTCAGATGGGTTTTGGCCATGCAGGCCCCGAAATTGGCCAGCGTCCTGTCGGCCGCAATGCGTGCCAGCTGGCTGCGGGCTTTATCGCTCAAATCGACGCCGTCTGCGCCATAGACTTCTGTGGCAATCCGGCTGATTTTTTCCTTAAGTGGCAATTCTTCAGGGTACAAAAAGGCAAACGCTGAGGCTTCTTCGCAGGCGGCCAGCACTTCGTGGGCCAAAGCCTCTGCACCCGCTCCGCCTTCGGACCAGTGCTTTGAAATGGCAAAGCCCGCGCCTGCTTCGCGGCAGGCTGCTTCCACACAGGCGATTTCGGCAGTGCTGTCGCTGACAAAATGGTTCAGGCAAACCACCGCCGGCACGCCGCTGCGGCGCACAATGGCCAGATGGGCCCGCAGGTTGTCGAGGCCCTGCTCTACCAGGGCCACGTCAGGCGTGGTATAGGCTTTGTCGAGGGGCTTGCCGGGCGTGACCGCCGGGCCCCCGCCATGCATTTTTAAGGCCCGGATCGTGGTGACAATCACCGCACAGTCGGGCTTAAGACCCGAAAAGCGGCATTTGAGGTTCCAGAACTTTTCGTAGCCGATATCGGCCCCAAAGCCACTTTCGGTGACATGGTAATCGGCCAGTTTGAGCCCGAGGCGATCAGCCAGAATGGATGACTGGCCCAGGGCAATATTGGCAAAGGGCCCGGCGTGTACCAGCACGGGCTGGCCTTCGAGGGTCTGCATCAGGTTGGGGTTGATGGCCCGCAGCATCAGGGCGGTCATGGCGCCGTCCACTTCCAGGTCGGCGGTGCTCACAGGGCGGCCCTGTTTGTCGTAAGCCAGAATCATGCGACTGATGCGCTGGCGCAGATCGGTCAGATCCTGGGCCACGCTCAGAATGGCCATCAGCTCGCTGGACACGGCAATCTGAAAGCCGCTCTGGCTCAGCATCCCGTCCATTTTACTGCCGAGGCCCATCACAATTTCGCGCAAAGACTGGGCACAGAGATCCATCACCCAGCCACAGGCCAGGGCGCGGGGATCAATATTCAGACGGCGCAGGCCTTTGGCGGCTAAGGTGGCGTCATCGTAGTTAAATTCGTGCTGCATGCGGCTGGTCAGGGCCACCATGCCGAGGTTATGGGCGTTCATGATGGCGTCAAAATCGCCCGTCAGACCGAGGCTGAACTCGCTTAAGGGGATGCACTGGGCATAACCACCGCCCGCTGCTGAACCCTTGATATTAAAGACCGGACCCATTGAGGGCTGGCGAATGGCCCCACTGACTTTTTTGCCCAGGCGGCCCAGGCCCTGAATCAAACCGACGGTGGTCGTGGATTTGCCTTCGCCCAGGGGCGTGGGCGTGATGGCGGTGACGTCGATGTATTTGCCGTTGGGCCGGGTGGCCAGCCGCTGCAGAATGCGGGCGCTGTCGAGCTTGGCCAGGTAATGACCGTAAGGCAGCAGTTCCTCCGGCTGCAGCTGCAGGCCTTCGGCCAGCTGCTGAGCTGTTTTCATGCGGGCTTCAGCCGCGCGGGCGATTTCCCAATCGGCGGGTTGAAAAGGCGTGGTGGGCATGATGTGATACCTCAGTGTGAATCTGTCTGTTTTGTACCACAGGCTTCAGCTCCCGGCCATCGGGATAGCTGCTTCGTTCAGGCTGGGGCGACTGTTCAGGGGTTGATTGGTTTGATCGGGAGACGGGCATGAACACTTGACACGGAATCTAGCTTAATATACTATATGGGGTATAGTAAAAAACAAAAAAAGTATCCCTTCAGGTGGGTGATTTAGCGCAGCCCTTCAGAAACCAGCGAAGGCATAGTGCCCACGCCAAGATGCGCCTCAATACTCTGCTTCATAAACGCGAGGACAGAGCGGTTTTGCTGTCGGCATGAGCGCACCACGCTAAAAAGCCGTTCGATCAGCCGACTGCCTTGCTCCGACTGCGTTCCATAGCAAACTTTACGCAAGACCACCAGGGGACGTATGGCTCTTTCAGCCCTGTTGTTAGAAGGCTCGATTTCTTTTCTTTCAAAAGTCCATAACGCTGACTCCACCTTCAATAAGGCCCTGCAGGTGGAGGCTGTCTGGGCGCGCGCAGATTTTGGCCCTTTTTCGGTCGCATAATTGGCGCCCTGTTTCAAAAGCAGGTGAACCTGGCGGCGCAGCCCACGCATATATTGCTTGAATGTGCAGCGTTGAATTTCGCCCGCCTGATAGCGCCGCCAATCCCAGAACACCTGATAGCCATGTTCCATCAGTGCTTCGCCGATTTCAGCGCTTTCACCCGGACGCTCAGACATTCGTCGAAATTCTCTGACCAGATGTGCCCAGCAGAGTGCGCGTTGCTCAATTGGCAGCCAATTGTAACCGCTCCAGCGATCACTGCA
>JACYMC010000017.1 GCA_015272195.1 Candidatus Sericytochromatia bacterium | reverse complement strand
AAAAACCAATTTTTGAACGAATGTATGCAGCAAAAATTGCTCAGTTTTGAGTCTGTTAGATCCCGAAAAGCTCATTACCGGGCGCTTTTGAGCAGGTTATCGGCATGAAAGGTGGATACATTGAGTTTATACGCTTCAGGGGCTTGTTCATAGAGCAGATTGCGATCATGGCAAATGACACGGCTGCCGAGTGCTGTTTGTTCCAGCTGGGGGGGGCTGAAAGCGTTTTTTGATGCGGCTGCGGGCATCCTGCCGGCTCCATTTGCGCCCGGCGCCATGGGCCAGTGACCAGCCTGAGGCTGCACCGGGACTCAGCGGCTGCACCAGATAGCTCAGGCTGCCTCGTGAGCCAGGAATGACAATCGGCCCCTGATCTGCCGGTGCAGCCCCCTTGCGGTGTAAAAATCCCTGTTGCCCGTCCCAGGCCTGCAGGGTGACGCTGTTGTGACAGACGTCCAGGCAAGGCTGTCCACTGCCGCCGAGGCTGTTTAAAAAGCGCTGCTGAATGGCTTCCCGGTTGGCTTTGGCCCAGGCAACAGCCTGATCGTGGGCCTGCAGGTAAGCAGCGGCCTCAGGGCTGTCGGCAGCCAGTGCCGCATTGCCATGCTGTGCCGTGTGCTTGCGCAGAATCGCTTCGCCCAGACCGCGTGAGCCGCTGTGCACCAGCAGCTGCAGCTGGTCCGGATTCAGGCCCAGTGCTGCAAAAGTCGTGGCATCATGCAGGCTTTCAACCTGCTGTAATTCGGCAAAATGATTGCCCCCGCCAATGGTGCCAAAGCCCTGACACGGGTAGTCAGACAGCTGGTATTCAGTCGGGGTGGGCAGGGCCATTTCCAGATCCAGCTTCTGGGCCCAGCGGTCTTTTTTGAGTTTGCGCAGGGGCAAATCGCTTTGCCAGAGGCCCATGCCACAGCCGATATCGCTGCCAACCAGGAAAGGGTAAAAGCAGCCCTGGCTCCAGAAGGCAGCCCCAACAGGATGCCCTTTGCCCGCATGCAGATCCGGCAGGCCGACCGCCAGTTGCACGCCCGGCAAGGTCGCTGTTTGCTTGAGTTGTTCGAGGGCATTGCCTTCCAGCCAGCTTTGCTCAGAGGCAATCACCCGGTAAAAGGGTTTTTGCATGTCTCTGTCAGACGCTGCCTCGCTTTAAAAGGTTCCCAGCGCTTGTTCAGTGGCCTGGCGGACTTCTTCGCCCAGCTGGCGCTTGAGTGTGTGCCATTGCTGTACCTGCGCGCGGTCCAGTCGGATCAGCACCAGACAAAGCACCAGCCAGCAGCTCAGGCGCAGGTCAAAAAAGGTGCAGTCAGCCAGTGCGCTCAGCAGCCAGATACCCCAGCTCAGCCAGGCCGCCTGGCCTGCCGGGCTCAGATGGCGGGGGCTGCCCAGCAGGCCCAGCAGGGCGGCCCAGAGCAGCAGGACGGCGGGCAGGCCGCTTTCGACGGCACTCTGCAGATAGCTGTTGTGCAGATGGGCTGCCGGTACATCACTGACAGCATAAGCCGGGTAGCGCCACTCAAAGTGCAGCAGGCCGATGCCACTGGCCCAGCTCTCGCGCAGCATCTGCAGGCCGCTGGCCCAGATCTGCAGGCGGGTGCCGCTGGAGTCGAGGGGGTGAAACAAAGCCAATAAGCGCTGACTGATCAGCTGCCAGCCGGCTGGCCAGAGCCAGAGGCTCAGGCCCAGACCGGCCAGTCCTGTGCCTGCCAGCCCCTGGCGCCAGGAGGCGCTTAAAAACAGGCGGGCTGCGAGCAGGCTGCCCAGCGCGCCGCTGATCCAGGCCGCCCGCGATTGTGTCAGGATCAGAGCACCCACAATACAGAGCAGGCTGAGCAGCACAACCAGCCGCCGCAGGAGCGACTGGCGCGCGCCAAGCGTGAGCAGCCAGAAGGGCAGGCTCACAGCCAGCAGGCTGCCCAGGACATTGCTGTGCATGGCAAGACCCGTGGCGCGGCTTTCGGGGGCCAGGTACAGATAGATCAGACAGGCGTTTTCAATGCCCGGCCAGCACAGGCTTTGCACTACCAGTGACCAGTTCAGCAGGGCATTGCCCAGGCCGATCATGGCCGCCAGCAGGCTGCCACCCAGCAGGCCGGGCAATAAGCCCTGCAGGGGTAGCGGGCGAGATTTCGAATGAGCGGGCTGCTTTAGCAGCCATAGACTCAGCAGGTACAGGCCGCTCAGCAGCCCATAGCGGCCCAGCCAGCCGGCCAGGTGCAGTTCAGGCCGGGCCACGGCCAGCAGGCTCAGCAGCGAGAGCAGGCCAAAGCCCAGCAGGCAGCGCCTGATCCAGAGCGGCAAAGTCTTTAACGGTGGCCTTGCCCGCTGGCTGGCGGCCCCGGTGTTTTGTCGAGCCCGCCAGAGGGCCGCCAGCAGCCAGCAGAGCGCGGCGGCCAGCAGTGAAACAGGCAGCAGCACCAGTCCCAGCACCAGCCAGGCTATCATGGCCGGTACTTGTCCCAGCGCAGGTAGCTCCAGAGCCAGTTTTCGGGCCCCCGGCGGATCTGTGCTTCAAGCCAGTCGTACAGCTGCTGCATCAGGGCCAGATCCGCCTTGAAATCCTGAGCCTGCAGCGGGGTAAAAAACTGAATCAGGTGGCGCTGGCCATGCCAGCGGGCCAGCACGGGCAAAATCACAGCCCCGGTCTGGCGGGCAATGCGGGCCGGGCCCTCGGGCAGCGAGACGCATTGCCTAAAAAAGGAGCCGATCAGGCGCTGGCTTTCGCCATGCTGATCGATGAGCATGCCTACAGTCTCGCCCTGACGCAGAGCCCGTATCAAAGGCCGCAGTCCGCTGAGGCTGTCGTTATACAGAGTCTGCACACCCACCTGCGCGCGCAGGGCGCTGAAGCTCTGATCCACCCAGGACTGGCTGGGCCGCTGGACCAGTACCGAGACGGCTTCGCCCTGCAGGGCCAGCGCGGCGGGAATCCACTCCCAGCAGCCAAAATGGGCGGAGACCAAAATCACGCCGCGCCCGGCGGCTTTGGCTGAAAGGTAGTGATGGTGACCCAGCAGCTGGACTTCAGGCGGCAGGGTGGCTTGAGGGCTCAGCTGAGCAAAGCGCACAAAATCCAGCAGGGCCTGCAACAGGCGCTGACAGTGCAGCCGTGCAAGGTGGTTGCGCTCTCTCGTGTTCAGCTCAGTCAGGGCCGGCTGAATCGACTGGTTTAAAAAATGGCGATACGGACTGGCGCAGTAGACAGCATAAAGCCCGTCTGCCAGCCGGGCGGCCATGTGAAGGGCCAGGGGGCGGGGCAGACGGGCCAGGGCTGAACACAGCCAGGGTAAGCTGGCTGGCTCAGTCATGTTCAGGCGGGCTGTTCAACGCCTTCTTCAACAGCGGTTTCGGCAGCTGCTTCTTCGGGCGCATTCTGCTGTTCTAGTTCAGCCACAGCGGCTTCTTCGATGGCTTCAGCGTTTTCGTCGATGATGATCTCGTTGTTTTCCATCAACCAGTCGATGATTTTATAGCTCAGCAGCTCGTCCATCAGGGCCACCATGCTGTCTTCCAGCTGGAGCTGGGCCCGGACCTGATCCACGGGCACGCCGTGGGTTTCGGCCAGATCCTGGATTTCAGCATCCACTTCTTCGTCGCTCAGCTGCAGGTTTTCTTCGCGGGCAATCGCACCCAGCACCAGGGTGGTTTTGATGCGCTGGCGGGCGATTTCCTGCATGTCTTCGCGCTGCATCCAGTGCATCCAGGAGGCGCGCAGGGTGTTTTCGTTGAGCTTGGCGTTAGAGAGCTGGACGCCTTCGCCCATCTGCCACATGGCAAACATTTCACGCTGAATCATGGACTCGGGCACTTCAACCTGGGCGCCGGCCACCACGCGGTCCAGCACGCGCTGCTGCTTCTGGATTTCAAACTGCTCTTCGGCGCTTTCGGCCAGCTCGTTCTGCAAAAGCTCTTTGAGCTGATCGAGGCTTTCGAGGCTGCTGTCAACGGTGCTGGCGAGATCGTCATCCAGCTCAGCCAGTTCAACTTCTTTCAGTTCCTGCAGGTGTACGTGGAACTGAACGGGTTTGCCGCGCAGATCCTCGACGTAATAATCTTCGGGGAAGGTCAGGTCAAAGTCTTTGGTTTCGTCGATCTGCATGCCGACAATATGGTCTGCAAAGCCCCGCACAAAGCTATATTCGCGCAACTCCAGGGTCATATCCTTGGATTCACCCAGGTCGATGGCTTCGCCTTCGATGCTGCCTTCGATGCGCAGAGTGGCCAGATCACCCAGCTGGGCCGGACGGTCATCGACCGGGATCAGGACGGCATGTTTCCGCTGCAGGTATTTCAGTTGTTCTTCGAGTTCGGCTTCACCTGTGGGGCTCTGGGGCTCAACGTGCACGCTCAGGCCTTTGTAATCGCCCAGGGTCACTTCAGGACGCACTTCCACGATGGCGCGGTAAATAAAATCCTGGCCGATTTCGGTTTGCAGGGGCTGAATCTGGGGTTCAGCAATGGCTTCAATCTGATGTTCACTGAGGGCCTGCTGGTAAGACTGGCCGACGGCATGCTGAAAGATATCCTGCTTCAGACGGTTGGTGTCAATGTGCTTCTCTACCAGGTGGGCTGGAATTTTGCCTTTGCGGAAGCCTTTGATTTTCAGGTCGCGGCCATACTGACTGAGGGCGGTGCGGTAGTCCTGGGCAATACCGCTGCCGTCTACTTCAATCTGCAGGTGAATTTTGTTGCCTTCTTGCTTTTCAACTGTAACTTTCACAGTGTCCTCCAGTGATTGGTTCGAGCTGTTCTGAATACCCTAGGCTGGCCGCTGGTTCGAGGGGTTTGGCTTCGCGCCATCATCACGGCACTGCACGAAGGTCAGGGGGGCTTGACAGGGTATTCAGACAGTCTGTGTGTCTGTATTTTTCACTCTCTCTCTAGTGTACTACCATTCGCTGCAAACGGCCATGATAAGCACGCAGATTCCGCCTCAGCCTTTAAAGACTGTAAAAAAGAGAGCGAAGATGATCGGCGTGACTGACAGCATGGTCAGTGAGGCAATGCGATCAATTTTGCGTGAGACATGTTCGTCCCGTTTAAAGCTGAAGTAAACCCACACCGTTTCAATCAGGGCGCACATCACCGTAAAGTAGGCAAAATAATAGATTTTATCGGTCAGGGTCAGGTAGCCGATCGGTGGTAAGGTTTCGTTCAGTACCATCTGCAGGGCAATCAGACTCAGCAGACCGGTAATTGAAATCTCAACACGTGATTCAAAAAAGGAAATCGGAATAAAAAAGACCACAAAGACCATCACCAGAATAATGGCTACTGGCAAAAACAGTTTAAACATATGCATCATGCGCGGGTGGCGGGTGATTTCGAGATCATAGTTGACGCGGACATAACTCTCGTTGCCCCGGTCACTCTGGCCAAAGTTGGTGTTGTATTTGTGTACTTCGCCCCAGATATTCTGGCGGGTGACCTTCCAGCCGGGCAGAAAAATTTCCGGGTTGTAGGTTGAGTTAAAGGTGTCCGGCAAGTAGCGGATTTCTTTGCTGTTAAAGGATTTGTCTTCAATACTCAGGCGCAGGACCTGATCGTCGAGCGGATAGGGTTCAAAATGAAAGGGGTGGTGAAACTGCTGTTCAATATGAAACTCACGGTACTTCCAGCCATTGCCCAGATCGCGGGGGGCTTCTGATTCTGAAACGATGGTTTCCCACCATTTTTCATAGGCATTGGTAAATTCAAAACTCTCCGCTGGATCGATATCGCCTTTCCAGCGGAACCAGAGATAAAAATCCATGGTATAGGTGTTTTGTTTGAGATCCAGGTTGACCAGGCGATTCATATGAATGCCCACAAAGACGGTCTGTGGGGTTTTGGCAGTGGTCTGCTGATGGGGTTGGTTTTTGGCCCAGACGGGACTGTGCAGGCCCAGGACCAGCAATACGGGCCAAATCAGCAAAAGAAGTTTTTTCAACGCTTAAGTCGGATACACCTGCTTTTCTCAGATTCAGATCAGAGAGTATAACAGCTGACCCTGGGGGCGTAAAGCAGTTCAGGCCAGGCGATGGATATAAACGCAGATTGCGGCTAGCCTTGCAGGCGCAGGGCCTCATTCAGATAGTGACTCGCCAGCTCCAGTTGTCCCACTTCTTTGAGCAGACTGCCCAGGTTGTAACAGGTGTCGGGGTTGTTGGGGTTGAGTTTGTGTGCGGTCTGGTACATGTCCAGGGCACCCTGGATATCGCCCCGCACAGCCGCAAATTCAGCCAGACCGAGCCAGGCAATCTCCTGACGGGGATCCAGCTCACTGATTTCGCGGTACAGGGCTTCGGCGGCATCGCTTTTGCGCTGAAAATGCAGCAGGCGTGCGGCGCGTAATTTAATTTCTACAGATTGTGGCGCACTTTCAATGGCCTGGCGATGCAGGGCTTCGGCCGCTTCAAAATCCCTCTGGCTGGCTTTGAGTTCGGCCAGGTTGATCAGGGCCGGCACAAAGCCAGGCTTGCTGGCCAGGGCCTGCTCATAATAGCCGACGGCTTCATCGGGCTGATTCTGAGCCTGGGCCAGACTGCCCAGATTGTTGAGAATTTCGGGCTGGCCGGGCTGGATTTCGAGGGCCTTCTGTAATTGTTCACTGGCCTGTTTGTAGCGCTTGAGATCCATGTAGAGATTGCCCATGCTCAGATAGACTTCGATCTGCCGGGGGTTGATGCGCAGGGATTTCTGATAGTAAAACATGGCCTGCTCAGCATTGCCCTGGCGTAAAAAGAGATTGCCCAGATTGGTACAGGAGCCGGCAAAGCTGGGGTTGATGCGCAGCGCCGACTGGTAAGCCCCTTTGGCCAGATCAAACTGGCCCAGATCACTGTAGACATTGCCCAGATTATTGTAATAATGGGCTTTGGGCTGAAGCTCCACGGCTTTTTTAAACTCGGTGAGGGCTGTGGCGTAGTCACGCTGCTGAAAGGCAATCACGCCCAGCAAATGAATGGCTTCGTCGTCTGCGGCATTGGCCTGCAGCAATTGTTCGCAGCGCTGCCTGGCGGCATCAAACTGGCTTTTGCGAATTTCTTCCAGGGCTGTTTGGATTTCGGGGTGAAGCTCGTTCATAACTCTGTTTTCTGTAACCATTCTGTATAGATCATATTGTGGATGTTTCGGGCGATTTGATCGGCTTTCAGCATAACACGCCGGGGTGTATGCTGGTCGCTGTTTGTTTGCTTCAGCACCTTCAAAAGGGCTTCCTGGCTTTCTGCCACGGGCAACCCACAGGCTTGCAGCCAACGGGCTGCGGGCTGGGGGTCTGTCTGCTCCCAGGTCAGCAGGGGCACGCCTGACTGCAGTGCCTGAAAGCTTTGCCAGCCATCGGCAGCCCAGGGCAGGGCAATCAGGCCATCCAGGGCTTTGATTAAGCTGTCTGTCGGCGTCTGGGCGGGTAGCCAGCGCACCCGACTGGCCTGGGCACCAAGGCTTTGTGCATGACGCTGCTGCAAATGCGTATGCAGTACGCTGCCGCGCAGCGGAAGAGCCACCAGCAGGGCCTGTGGCTCCTGTTCCAGCAGACCCTTTAAAAAAGGGTCAATATCAGGCAGCCAGTGCTGGGGTTCTGCCAGCAGACCATAAACACGTCGCAGGCGCGGCAGACCCAGGCTTTGGCGCAGCTCCCGTTTCTGGCGCGGGCTGGTCGGAGCGCTATTGGCGGCTGCTTCGGGCAGGTCCACCAGTGGAAAGCGCAGATCGGTCAATGCAAGGGCTCTTTCGGGAGCCTGATCCCAGTAAACGCTTTCGGCAGGAGCGCTCAGTACCAGATCCATGCGCTGCAGGCCGCTGCTGACAGGACTGGCTTCAGGCAGTAGAACCTGCAGGTGGGCGGGCCGGGCCACAGCGGCAGCATAAAGCAGCGGTGTGAGATCCCAGTAGGCCAGCACGTCCAGCTGTGCCTGGGCGAGCTGCTGAATCATGGCCGGGGCCATTTGCGGCAGCATCTGAAACTGATGTTGCCAGGGGCTGAGTAGGTCAGGCAGGGTGATTTGCTGGAGATAAAAGATCTGAAGCGCATGTTCAGCCGGCTGGGTCTCCAGCAGCTGCTTCAGGCTGTCGGCCAGGCCGGGCCGCAGCAGGTGGTCGACCACAATGCCCAGCCGATAAGGCGCCTCAGGCTGGCGAGCCGGCAGTGCTGGTGTGGTGCAATGGCGTTCCAGCCAGGAGCCCAGCGTCAGGCGGGTCTGTGTCAGCCAGGGCGCAGGCACCTGCTCCCAGGGAATCTGCTCTGCTGGCGGGGCCTGGGCTTGCTGTTGCAACAGGTCCAGTCCCTCTTCCAGCACGCTCTGCCATTGCATGGCGTCCGCCGGGCTCTGGCTGACCAGTGGCAGACCAAGGCAAAGATGGGTCAGGGTCTGCAGGCTGAAGTGCTCAGCAAGCGCCTGTCGCCAGCGCTCGCGGGCGCTGGGCAGCTCGCCTTGCCAGAAATCACAGCAGCCTTGCAATGTCAGCCAGCGGGCTTGTTGCTGCGCGGTCAGAGTCAGTTTTTGTAAGGGGCTCAGCACCTGAGTGGCCTGCAGCCAGGCCCGGTGCTGCAGATAAAAGCATGTCAGATCAAGCCGGACTGCAACCTGATCGGGCTGCAGGTGCAGGCTCTGTAAAAAGGCCGCTTCTGCCGCCTGATTCTGCCCCAGGGCTGCCATGACCCGGCCGCAGAGCCAGTAACTGTCTGCCGCATCGGGGGCCATCTGCAGCAGGTTTTTGAGATGCAGGCTGGCTTCGCTCAGCTCACCGCTGTCGAGACTGACCTCAATCAGGGTCTGGGTATATTGGCGTTGTTCGGTGCTGTTTACAGGCGCAAAGGCGCGGGCTGCCGACAGATGTTTAAGGGCCAGCGCCAACTGGCCGGCTGACCGGCAAAGACTGGCCAGCTCCGCATGGGCGGCGTGCAAATCCGGCTGCAGGCAGAGGGCGTATTCAAAAGCTGCCAGGGCCTGGTCATTTTGCTGCTGGCGGCTTTTAAGCTGGCCCTGCAGCAGCCAGGCTTCCGCCTCTTCCGGGTTGTGTGCCAGGCGCGCTGAAATCGCTTCTTCGGCCGCTGTCAGCGCGCCCTGCTGTAGCCAGTGCTGAATCGTTTGGGGGCTAGCAGGTGTTTCGGCAGTCATGGCCTTGTTCAGGTCATCAGCTGCGTGGCGTCTGGTTCCAGCGGGTGCCGCCAGTCAATCGGAATCGGTTGGCGTTCAGCGTTGATGGCCACAAAGGTAAACAGACTGCTGATGGCCTTTTGGCGCCCGTCTTTTTCACGTTGCTCCACATAGACATCCACCTGAATTTTAAGGCTGGTGCTCCCCACGTCGATCACTTTTCCTACGAGTTCGACAATCGAACCTGACGGAATCGGCTGCTTGAAGTTGACCTGATCCAGTGACACGGTCACCGTCTGCTGGCGGCTGAAGCGCACCGAGGCAATCGAAGCCACTTCATCCATCCACTGCAGGGCCGTGCCGCCAAAAAGAGTGTCGTAATAATTGGTGACATTCGGGAACACAATCTTGACCACACGGGTCAGCGAATTGGCCTGGCGGGCGATAAAGAGGGGGTCTTTTGCGAGAGATTCAGGGGTTTCAGGCATTGTGGCTGTTCTGTCGTTTGCCCAGTAGCTGCTTCAGGTCCCAGGCAGGGCCCGCCACAAAAGACAGGGGATCTTCGGTAAAAGCCGGCGCGTTTTTTTCGTACTGGCTGTGGCCCAGAATATTCAGTGCCCAGCCGCCGCCAAAAGCCAGGGCACTCAGTTTCCAGGGGGTGCTGCGGGGTTTGGCCAGCAGCAGACCCAGCGCACCCGCCACAATCACCGGAATACCCCAGCGGTGCAGCTGCCGGTTGGTTTCATTTTGATGGGTGGCGTCATAAAAGGTGACGGCTTCGCGCCAGCGGGCTTCAAAACCCGGTTCGAGATCAGGTCGGGCGGCGCGGTATTCCTGCTCCAGCGCGTACATGCCGTGACCAAAGAGGCCGAGTCCCTTGCGCTTATGCCCCAGTAAGAGCAGGGCCATACCGCCCACCAGTTCAGCACTGGCAATCTGTTTGGTATTCATTAAGAGGCCTCCAGCAAAAATGTGTGTGGGTATTATACTGCACGTCAACACAAAACCGCGCGGCAAGAACTTCTTGACGCGCGGAAAAGATGCCTGGACAGGCTGAAATTTAGCTGTTGCTGAGGAACAGAATGGTTTCGTTGTCGGTTCCCAGAACGGGGCTGTCAGCAACTTTACCACCGCCGTAGATGGCATAGGTTGTATAGGCGCCAGAGCTGTTGTCACCGTTGTAGCCGACGTTGCCGATGCCAATGGTTAAAGTAGCCGGCAGAGTAGCAGGCCCTGCTGCCTGACAGGAAGCACCCTCGCAGGTCGCTGTGGCGCTGGCGGGCTGGGCATTGGTGAAGGGATTGTTAAAGGACTTCCAGTAAGCGCTGGTGGCGCCGCTGGTCTTAGTAGCTTCTTTGTGCAGCACGGCAATGGTATTGGGGTAGATGCCACCGAAGTCAACACCATAGGTTTCAACCATGGTCTGGAAGGTACGCATGTTGGATTTGACGCTGGAGAGCTTGGCACGGTCCTGGGCACCGATGAAGTTGGGCAGCGCGATAGCGACCAGAATACCGATGATCACGATAACGACCATCAGTTCGATCAGGGTGAAGCCGCCCTGTTGCTTTTTGATTGATTTAATCATGTGTCTTTACCTCTTAGATTTGTTTGAACAGAGACTGAATCCTTCAGGGCGCGCCTGAATTGCGTATCCCTGCTTCAATCTTCTGACAGTGTATTCCCGTTGGCGCAAAATTTCAAACCTCTTTTTGAAAAAAAATTTGCAATTTGTTGCTGTGCATCGTTTAAAAGTAAGTGAAAAGTCTTTTGTGGTAAGGGTTTGAACTATTTTGATCTGAGTCTGTTCTAAAAGCAAAGCGCCCGGCAGTGCCGGGCGCTTGTGTGGAAAGAAGCCAGGTTTAACGCTTGGAGAACTGGAAGCGTTTGCGGGCTTTTTTCTGACCGTACTTTTTGCGCTCTTTCATGCGCGGATCGCGTGTCAAGTGGCCGCCGGCTTTCAGCTTCTGGCGGAAAGCCGGGTCAACCTGCAGCAGGGCGCGGGCCAGACCATGGCGGATGGCGCCGACCTGACCATGGATGCCGCCGCCGTTAACGGTAACCAGCACGTCGTATTTTTTTTCGAAGCCAAGCAGGCGCAGGGGGGCAATGATGTCAGCCTGCAGGCGCGGGCTGCCGCCAATATGCTCGATGTGCTCGCGGCCGTTGATCATCACTTTGCCTTCGCCCTGCGGACGGAGGCGAACGCGGGCCACAGCCGTTTTGCGGCGTCCGGTGCCCCAGTAGTATTGTGTGCTCATGAGAGTCTCCTTCATTAAATGCCTTTTTTGCTGATGGTCATGGGTTGGGGCTGCTGGGCCTGGTGCGGGTGACTGGCGCCGGCATAGACTTTCAGCTTTTTGATCTGGGCGCGGCCCAGACGGGTATGCGGAATCATGCCTTTGACGGCTTTTTCGATGATGCGCTCAGGGTGTTTGGCCTGCAGCTGTTCAAAGGTGCGGGTTTTGAGGTTGCCGATGTATCCGGTGTGATGACGGTACAGCTTCTGGCTGCGTTTTTTGCCGGAAACGTGGATTTTCTCGGCATTGATCACCACCACAAAATCGCCGGTGTCAGCGTGGGGGGTAAAGGTGGGCTTGTGCTTACCCCGCAGAACGTTGGCCACCTGAGTCGCCAGTTTGCCCAGGGTCTGGCCTTCTGCGTCGACGACGAACCAATCGCGGGCTGCGTCTTCTTTTTTGGCAGAATGAGTTGTATTCATGCTATTCCATCCAGTATTTGCAATTTTCTAATTGTTTTGCGCTCAAGCCCGGGACTGGGTGTACTTAAGCACAGGTTTGAAGCAGAGGTTAAACGATCAAAACGTGGGTGAACGTGAACCTGATAAATTCAGCTCACATTATACCGCAAGCTCAGCAGCGGGAACAGGTTAAAGCTGTCAAAAAGCTTGAGAAGCTTTTTTTTGGGATGTATCGCCTGTGCAGCAGAAAAGGCCTTTTGCCATACTGTAAGGCATGCCCGCTGCTTTTGCTGTTTTTCAAAACCGACACTACTTTCGTTACTGGCTGGCCCTGCTGGTCAGTAATCTGGGCTCCTGGATGCAATCAGCAGCTCTGGGCTGGCTCACACTGCAGCTGTCGGCTTCTGCTGAAGCGCTCGGATGGGTCGTGGCCCTGCGTTTTTTGCCTTCTCTGCTTTTTTCCTTGCCAGCAGGCTCTCTGGCCGATACCTTTTCGCGCCGTCAGATTGTCAGGCTGGCCCAGATGCTGATGATGCTGCTTTCGCTCTGGATGGCGATCTGGGTCTGGCAGGATCGGGTGGTGTTCTGGCATTTGCTGCTGTTTTCTTTTGCCCAGGGTACGCTCACAGCACTGGACCTGCCGGCCAGACAGGCCCTGGTGGTGGAGCTGGTCAGCCGCCAGAACTATCCCAAGGCTTTGTCGTTGAACTCTTTTACCTTTAATCTTTCGCGCCTGTTTGGTCCGGCCCTGGCTGGCCTGGCCATTGCGGCCTGGGGTATGGCCTGGGCTTTTGGGGTCAATGTGCTGACCTTTGTGCCTTTGATTGTGGTGCTCTGGCGTTTGCCCGTGGCTTTTCAGCAAAAACCGCTGCGCACGGGGCGGTTCTGGTCCGGGTTCACCTTTGTCTGGCGTGAGCCGTTGGTGCGCAGTTTGTTTCTGATCCTGGCCTGGATTTCTATTTTTGGCGTCAACTTTTCGACGCTTATTCCGGCTTATGCCCGGCTGGAAATGGGGTTGGAAGTACAGGGCTACGGTTTTTTGATGTCGGCCTTTGGCCTGGGCGCGCTGGGTGGATCCCTCTGGCAGATCTGGTCTGCCGGGGCGCGTCCGCGCCGACTCTGGTGGGCCGGCCTCTGGCTGGCGGCCCTGCATCTTTTGCTGGCTTTTAAAGTGCCTGTCTGGGGGGTTGCTCTTCTCTGGGCTGCCTGTGGTGCAGCCATGGTCACGCTGTTGCTGAATACCAACACCTGCGTACAGACGCTTGTCTCAGATGCCCTGCGTGGCCGGGTGATGGCAGCTTACTCCATGGTCCTGATGGGAACAGCACCCCTGGGCGCGTGGCTGACGGGCTGGCTGTTCGATCTGCTGGGTGGTCGGCCAACCCTGGCCATTCTGGGTGGCCTGACCCTGCTGGGTTTATTGCCTTTTATGCGCCAGACTTTGCCTGTGATACTGGAGCCAGAACAGGTTGGGGAACCGTCTGCTAAGGATCAGATGCTGACAGCAGCAACTGTCAGTGCTTCGGGCAAGGGGCTTTCTTCCCGCCAGCAGGCCGGATCGGGCACAAAAAGCTCACCGTATTCGCCATAAGAAGCAGCCAGGCAGCCGCCGCGGCATTCGGTGTTGATGGGGCAGGTCCGGCATTTGCCTTGCATGTACTGCTTGCGCTGTTCAAGCCGGGTCAGCAGATCGCTGTTTTGCCAGATATTGGCCAGGGTGTCGCTGAGCAGGTTGCCCAGCACCTGATCCAGTTTGCGGCAGGCGTAGACATCTCCGTTGGCCGCCACGGCCAGATAGTCTTTTTTGATATAACAGCAGACGTCAATATTCAGGTTGGCCGGTCTGGGCAGCGCCAGGTTCTTGGCCAGTGGGTCTTTAATCACTACTTCAATCTGCGGATACTGGGCTGCCAGGGACCAGAGCTGTTCCAGCACGCTTTTAAAGCTCTGGCCTTCTGTGTAGCTGTACTGGGGGACATCTTTGGCATCTCCCTGACCAAACATTCTGAAAAAGTTAATGCTTTGAATGCCTTCGGCTGCGGCCAGCTCAAACATGGCCCGCAGCTCAGCAGAACTGTCGTTGTGGCCATGCATCAGGGTGTAGTTGGCTGAAACATACTGGCCATTGCGCAGCAGATGACGCATGCCTTCAAGGGTTTTCTGAAACTGGCCTTTGCCGCGGATGTGGTCATGGGTAGCTGGTGTACCGCCATCCAGGCTGATGCGTGCCAGTTTGACGCCGCGCAGCAGCAAATCCGTGGCGTTCTGCGGGGTGATCAGGGTGCCGTTGGTCAGCACAAAGCTGGCGTAGCCGCTGATCATCAGCTCGGTCAGCATTTGCATCAGATCTTTGCGTACAAAGATTTCACCGCCGGAAAGCAGCACGGAAATACTGTATTCCGGGCCAAGAACGCTTTTGAGTTCGCGCAGGTCTTCAAGCAGACGCTGAACGGCGATGGGGCTTTTGCGGATGATTTTGGGGCCGTGGTAACAGTGGCTGCAACGCAGGTTGCAGGCGTCATTGACTTCGTACTGAATTAAGAATGTTTTGCCGCTTTGAGCGTAAATCATAGCAGGCCTCCTTTTGCAACCATGACGCTACAGTGCTGGGGTTCAGCGCGATAACTGAACCCCTTGCTGTACTAGCAGCCCGGGCCACCAGCAATCACGGGCTTGCCGTTTTGATCAACAACGGGGTTGTTGTTGACCACATTATCGATGTTATTCAGCATCAGGTTAACAAAGCGGTTCAGTGCTTCATCGCGCTCGCCTTCGGGCAGATTGCGAATGCTGTTCAGGCCATCGTTGACCAGCTGGTTGTAGGCTTCGCTGTTCTGCTGACCTGTAAACACATTGGCAAAGCGCTCAGCTGTTTCGGGACCGCCGGCATGGTCGTTGATATAGGACTCCAGCGCCATCTGCACGTCAAAACTGTTCATGTCGTTGGCGGGCTGGTTGGCCAGATCCAGGATCTGCTGGGTAAACTGGGCCCGCCCGATGCTATTGCCGGCCGTGTTGGGTTCGATCGGCGTGTTGTTGATGGCGTGGGTCTGGTTTTGATCGCTGGGGGTACTGGCTGTGTTCTGATTGGCTTCTGAAGCGGCGGCCTGCTGTGCGTTGTTGGCTCTGGCCGCCTGGGGCGGGCTGACAGGCGCCTGAGCCTGTCGAATCTGGTTGGCGTTGCTTCCACCTTGAATTCTGGGCATAGCATAATCTCCTTTTGATTGCGCTGAACTTTAAAAAATCTGTTGTATCTCTGTCTGTTGTCTATATTCCACAAAAGCACAGTTTTAAATCAGATATCGAAAAAAGTTCATAAAAATTAACACGATAGCGTCTAGCCTGTCTGGGCGGCGATATGGGGAATATGGTCTGCCAGAATATCGACAACCATCCCATGAAGCTCTTCCCGGCTACGCCGGCCGTCGTTGGTCGTCGGGGCCGTTTGCAGGGCCCGCTCGATGGCCCGCATCAGGCTTTCGGTGTTGATATCCTGCGGTAAAATCTGGTGTTCTCTGAGGGAGTGCAAAATATTGCCGATTTCGCGCTGTATGCCTGTATTCAGAGCTTCCCGCTGGTTGGGTCGCTCCTGCTGCCGCTCCAGCAGGCCGCTGATAAAACGGGCGCTTTCTCCGACAATCTCACTGACCGTGTTCTGAATACTGGTCAGGCTGCTATCCATGGCTTCGGTCTGTAACCGGCCACTGACGTGTGTCAGACCATAACCCGAAAGGGCCTGTCGGCGACTGGGATCTTCCAGCTCCACGCGCACCCGCTGGGGAATCGCATCAAAAAGTTCGTCGCCCATGAACTGTCTTAAGCTGTTCATAAAGGCATCGCGGTCGTTGACCCGTTGCATAATGGTGTCAAGGTGGCGGATAGCCTGATGCTCTGCCTGAGCTGAAAGCATGCCCATACCACCATCTGTGGCCAGGGCGTCATCGACAGCGGCACTGCTGTTGCTGATCATTTGAGGCGTTGCGTGCAAATAGGCCATGCTCATCAGTTGGGCCCGTCCTGCGGGTTGCTCAAGCAATCTGTGAATATCTTCGGGTATCTGGTTACGCACGTGACGCGGGAAAGCAGCGAGGCCTTCACGGGCAAAACGCCCCAGCCGTCCCTGGGCCTCACGGCGGTTGGTGGCAGGAACATCCGGACCCAGAGCGTCACTGGCCCAGAGGCTGAGGGTATCGAGTACATAGTGGGGCTGGCGGGGGCTGACGGCGCGTATGGGGTCCATCTCCAGCTGGCGCTCTAAGCCAGGCAGCATGCTGGCCACACTGACATCAAAGTGGCGATCCCGGTGACTGGCTCGCTCTGCGATAGCACCGGTAAACATGTCCTGTGCCTGATCTGTCAGGCCCAAAGCAGCCAGACTGTTCATCACGCCGCTTACCAGGGGGATGGCGCGTGCGGCCTGACCGGCGCGATCGGTCCAGGTTTCGGCTTGCTGGGCGGCATAGTCTGACTGCTGACCGCGCAGGGTGCGTACGGCATCGCGCAGTTCAGCATCAGAGTGGCCTGCTGCGCGCAGGTTTTCAATCAATTCTTTCTCACGTCCCCGATAGGTGCCCGTTGCGCCGGCCAAAAACATGTATTTTAAAGGGTTGCTCTCACGCAGCTGAGCGGGGTTCTGCGTGAATAATCTGAAAGATTCTGCAAAATCTTCGTTGGCTGCGCCCCGGCCATAAGCGCTGGCAAATTCGTTGCTGGCATCGGGGCGCAGGGTGGCTGCCATCAGCTCGCTAGGGCTCTGGGGGGTTTCAAAATCCTGAAAAGAAATTTGCGCCCAGTCATTCAGCAAGGGATTGCGGGCACCGTTGATCGCCATATCATGCAGACGGTGGCCCATTTCATGGGTGACAGCCTGTTCAGCAAAATCCCGCTGATTGCCTTCGTCTAGAATGCCAAACCAGTTGCCCACCAATAGATCCAATTGACCCCGATTAAGTTGTGGTTGGTTTTGAGAAATGTCTGCCAGGCGGCTGCGCAGGCGAGCAAAACGGGCCTGGCTCTGGGGGCTGAGCTGACTGAGTTCCCGCTCGCTGAAAATACCGTTTTGCAGCTGGCTTTGCCATCCCGCTGGCAGGCCACGTGCAAAAGTGGTTTGTTGTAAGCCCTGTACGCGCCGGTTCAAACTCTGACGCAGACTGGATGAAATGCTTTGGTCGTCTTGCAGGATATCAAGGGCCTGGGTCAGATACTGTTGAATTTCAAACTCTCTGAGCGCCTCCCAGGTTGCGGTTCCAAGGGGTTGGTCTGACTGTAACTGACGGTTTTCGGGGCGGGAAGCGTTGAGCAGATTGTGCAGCGAAGCCACATGGGCTTCGCTGGGTGGCTGGCGGTTGATCTGGTCGATAAAATTCTGCAGAGCGGGAGTGTTTTCTACCAGGGCGCTGGGATCCATATTGAGTGTGGCGTCTCCCAGATAGACGGTGTTGCGATCATCACTGATATAGGCGATGCGCATGCTTTCACTCAGAATATCCAGCAAATCATCAGAGCCAGAAGGGTTTTGATAGCCAAAACGCTCAAACCGCAGCGGCGTGTCGCCATTGCCGCCGATCAGGCGCTGCATTTCGCTCGGAGGAAGACGCTGGGCCATTTCGGTAAAACTGTTCAGCACAGACAGATAGGCCTGGGCTGACCACTCACGGTTATCCCGTGTACTGAACGTGGGTGGGCTGGCACTGTAACGGGCAAAGAAATTTTGCGTTTCGGTTTCAGCCAGGGTTCTTAAGGCGGCATTGGCTGACGCCAGGTTAGCCCGCGTCAGATCGGCGGGTAAACTGCGGGCCCATTCATTCAGTGCTTCAGGTGATAAGTGTCGTGTAGCGTGAGCAAGGCTCTGGGGGTTGGGAAAATCCAGCCCCTCAGCCAGGGCGTTTGCCTGGGCCCGCTGTTCAGGACTCAGGCTGCTCAGTGGCTGACTGCGCAGCTGTTTCAGCATCTGCAGGCTTGCCGCTGCCCGGGTGCCGACAGGATCAAATTGCAGCGTGCCGGCGACAGCATCCATTTCAGCCTGCTGATATTGTTGGGTGTGGTCTGATTCTCCTGGCAGGGCGCTTGTTTCAGTTGGCTGCACGGATGTCGTGGGGCGTGGCTGCTGAGGGGTGGGCAAGGGTGGTAAAGGACCAGTCCCACCAAAAATGCCTGAAATATGGGGTGCCATCTTCATATACCTCTCTTGATCTGAGCTTTGCATCTTGAATCGCTCAGGATGCTGGCTCAGACGCCTTGCTTCGATCTTATACCCAGTCCGGCGAAAATTCAAACAGAAAATGTGACAGGGCTGTGCTACAATTTTTTCATTCAATTAATTTATATAAAGCTAGAGGAAATGTGCTGTGCTGTGGAAACGCGTTCTGATTAATCTGACCATTGGGCTGGTGCTGGGCACAGTGATTGTGCTGGCCAAACAGGTCCTGCCCATGTTTGAACGCATTGAGCTGAGTCTGTACAACACCCGTTTTGAAACCTTTCGTGGGGTGCGTCAGGCCCCCGACGATATCGTGATTCTGGCCATTGATGAAGCCTCGCTGGAAGAAGTAGGCAACTTTCCCTGGACCCGTGATGTCTATGCCCAGATGATCGAAAAACTGCTGGGGCTGGGCGCACGTATGGTGGCTTTTGATGTCATGTTTGCGACACCCTCCAACTTTCCGGAAGCTGACCAGTTGCTGGCCGACACCCTGGCCAAATATCAGGACCAGACCGTCCTGGCCAGTAAGTTTGACTATGGTACCACCTCCCGTATCAGTGGCTCAGGTGCAGGCGAAGAGCAAGACATGCCCGTAGATGCAGCATCGTATACCCCGCCCTTGTTTGAAGCGGACAGCAGTTTTGGCTTTGTTGACTTTCCCGAAGATCTCGATGGACAAATCCGTCGGGGGCGTCTGGCCAAAGATATCCAGACCGAAGAACTCCTGCCAACCGCAATGACCGTTGACGGGCGCTATGAACCGTCTTTTGCCTTTCAGATGCTGCGCCTGCTGGAGCCAGCCCTTGCCGCAGACCTTCTGGCCCGCTATGGTGAAGAGCTGCTCTGGATCAATTATTCGGGAGGGCCTCAGAACCACACCACCCTGTCTTATTACATCCCGCTGAAGCTTGGCCAGCCGGGTTTTGGCCGCGATTATTTCACTCAACTGGTGGGTGAGCGTCCGGAAGACTTTTTTAAAGACAAAATTGTGCTGGTGGGTGCCACTGCTGAAGCTTTGCAGGATAATAAAAATACGCCTTTTGTGGCTCTGGGCAATACCAAAATGCCAGGGGTGGAAGTGCACGCCAACATGTTTGATACCCTGCGCCAGGATCAGCCTTACCGACCGGTGGACAATCGGGTCAACCTGCTGATTATTTTTGGCTTTGCCATTGGTGCGGCCATGCTGCTTTCTTTTGTGGGGCCGCTCGGTGGTCTGGCGCTGGTGGTAACGGTGGCGGCAGCTTATGCTGTGGCCAATATTGCCGCCTTCCAGCAGCGTACGGTGCTGGATCTGTTTTCACCTTTGCTGGCGCTGGCTCTGGTGTATGCGGTGTCCTATGCCTATCGCTTTCTGATCGAAGAGCGTGAGAAGCGCCGCGTGCGCCGCTTTTTTAAGTCCTATGTCTCGCCGCAGCTGGTTGAAGAGCTGCTCAAAAACCCGGAGACCATGCCCAGCCTTAAAAGCGAGCGGCGCATGGTGTCGATTCTGTTTTCAGATATCGCAGGCTTTACCTCCATGTCTGAAAGCTTGCCGCCAGACGAAGTGGAGCATATCCTCAACGAATACCTCACGGCCATGAGTGAAATTGTGTTTGAGAATGAGGGCACCCTCGACAAATACATCGGCGATGCGGTGATGGCGGTCTGGGGCAATGTGGGGCCCAGCAACCCCAAAACCGACGCTTACAAAGCGGTCAACACAGCCATTCAGATGCAGCGCAAGCTGATAGAACTGCGTGAAAAATGGCTGTCCGAAGGCATGGTGCCTTTGCAGATCCGCATTGGTTTAAACTCTGGTGAGGCGCTGGTGGGCAACTTTGGCTCGGCTCAGAAAATGGATTATACGGTGATCGGCGATGCGGTCAATACCGCCGCGCGCCTGGAAGGCCTGAACAAAGAGTTTGGCACCAGCATTATTATCAGCCAGAGCACCTATGATCTGGTCAGTGATCAGCTGAATGGGCGACACTGTGGCACGGTCAAGGTTAAAGGCAAAGAAGAACCCGTATCGGTCTATGAGGTCCTGGGCTGGCGCGATGCTGCCGGCGCCATGACGCAGATGCGCGGCACCAAGTGGGTTAAAGGAAGCAACGAAACACAGTGGAATTAAACAATGGTCAGTAAAATTGCACAATACGATATTCTAGGTGAACTGGGCCGGGGGGGCATGGGCGTGGTTTATGACGCCATCGATCCGCGCCTGGATCGCCATGTGGCCATCAAGGTTATTGAATTGCCCAATGACCCCAATATGACGGATGCCACGCGCATGGAGCTGGTGGAGCGATTTAAGCGCGAGGCCAAGGCCAGCGCCAAACTCAATCATCCGAACATTGTCAGTATCTTTGACTTTGGCGATTATGAAGGCCGTTATTATATGGTGATGGAGTTTCTGCAGGGGCGTAACCTTTCAGAACTGCTCAAAATTCATTCACCGATGTCTGTACCGGTGGCCCTCAAGGCTTTGATTCAGACCTGCGACGCCCTGGATTTTGCACACCATCAGGGCATTATTCACCGGGATATCAAGCCGGCCAACATCGTGATTCTTGACAATGGCACCACCAAGCTGGCCGACTTTGGCATTGCCCGTCTGGAGGCCAGCAACTCCGATCTGACCAAAGCGGGCTCAATTCTGGGCTCGCTGCTGTATATTTCGCCCGAGCAATTGATGAGTCCCAAAGACGTGGACAAACGCGCTGATATTTACTCATTGGGTGTGACGGCCTACGAGCTTTTGACCGGGCAACTCCCTTACAGTGGCAGCAATATTGGTGAAATTGTCATGAAAATCATGCAGTCAGAGCCGCCTTTGCCCAGCGAGCTGAATCGTGAGATTCCGGCCGGGCTGGATGAAATTATCTTTAAAGCCATGGCCAAAACAGCTGAAGCCCGTTACGATACGGCCCGTGATTTTGCCGAGGCGCTCAAGGGCGTGCTCAACCGCATCGGTGGTCAGAGTGCTGTGGAGCAGGCCATGCCCAGCATTGACCTGAGCCAGACCCAGGGTGCAGCCGTAGAAAGTATTCAGTTCAGCGACAATAATATGCCAACTCAGTATGGCGAGGCCACACTCAGCGGCTCACCGACAAAAATATCGACGGGGACGGTCAGCATGGGCAGCCCCTCAGCCAGCACACGCAGCAAGGAGTACAACCTGCTGGAGGGCGTGGACGATCCCACGCCCTATGCTGCCATTCTGCGCGTGCTGCGCGATTGGAATGTCGAGAACATGACCACCAATACCATGCTCGAAGCCATTTATAAGTATGAAGGCAAGAGCCAGGGTCTGATTATCAACAATGCGGTGATTCTGCTGATTTATAAGGGCCTGATTGTGGGCGCTGTCTCCAAAAACACCGACGCCACCGGTGCGGATGCTTATAAGCTGCTCGCCAGCTGGCAAAAATTTGAAATGACCCAGTGTATTCCGCTTGAAAAAGACGAGCCCTGGCTGGTCTTGCTGGCGATTTTGACTGGGGCTTCGAGTTTGCTTGAAGATCATTCCATGACGGCGTCGGACGAGATCAGCAAAGTGCTCGAACAGCAAAAATCGCGCAAGTTCAGCGGCATGATCTGGGTGCAGCACAAGCGTGGGCAGCGCTGGCTGGGACTGCTCGACGGCGTGCAGGTTTTTTCGGTGACCCTGCCCTACAGTGCCGGTACCCACGATGCCGAATTTGCGCATATCAAGGTCTATGCCCCGCGCATGAACCTGGTGGGGCCAAGTTTGCGCAAACTGCTCTCTGAAGCCCAACTGCAGGTGGTCAGCAAATCGGTCAACCGGCCTTTGCTCTCCCAGTTCAGCGCCGGGCGCGAAAAGCAGCTGCGTCCTGAAGTGATGGAAGAAGCTTTGCGCAATACGGAGCTGACGCCGGTGATGTCCAGTGATCCGGCCTATGAGATTGGCAACCGCACGATCAAGTATTCTGATATTTTGCGTGAAACCAATCATTACAAGGCCGTCAGCTGGATCATGTATGAATACATGTATGCGCTCTCCAGAGCACCGGGCTTTCCCAAAGTCTGTCAGCGCTTCAGCTGGGCCTGGCAGATCAAGTCTTTTAAGTTTATTCAGCCCATCAAAATGGGCAGTTTTTCGGCTACCTTTGACGTGCTGGCTTATAACAACCAGGATCAGATCGTGGGTCTGTTCCGCATTGAATCCAATGTCAGCGAAGAATCTCTGCAGAATCTGATTGCCGATATCCGGCATATTCAGGACCAGCGCCCGCAGGAAAACATCCAGGCCGGGGTCTTGATCGGCCTGCACACCTTGCCGTCAGAGGTGTTGGCGCATTTTGAACGGGTAACCCATAAGCCCGGCAATCTGCCCTTTCTTAATTTTGCCGAAAAAGCCCGCGGTTTTGTGAAAACCGGCTGGGGTAAAGGCTTTTATGTCTGTCTGGCCGAGCAAAACGAAGCGGGTTTAACGCTTCGCGCACCGGCCATTGCTTTGAGTCAGGCTGACTAAACGGTGGCGGACCTGATCCGCTCAGCGGTGCTGGTGCTGTGCTGCCCGCAGCCTGAGCTGAAGCTGTTGATGGTGCAGCGTGCCAGTGAGCTGGCGGCTTTCCCGGACCACTGGACCTTTCCGGGAGGCAAATGGGAGCTCCAGGATGCTGAGGCTGAAACCCTGAGTGCTTTGCCACTGGCTGCCGATCGCCAGACCGCCCTGCGTGAAACCCGTGAAGAAACGGGACTGCCTTTAGCGGATGTGGCTCTGGCCGATTTGCAGCCACTCGGATTAAGGGTGAGTCCACCGACAACCTCACGTCAGTTTGCCGCGCAGTATTTTTTGTATTGCAGTGATGATGTGCCTGCACCTGAGGCGCTTTCATCTGAGCTGCAGGCGGCTTGCTGGGCGCGCCCCGCTGATATGCTGGCGCGCTGGGAGCAGGGTGAAATATGGATTCCGCCACCGGTGCTGGGGGTTCTGCAGGCCTTGCGATCAGGCCGGCTGGATGCAGCCATTCTGGATGAGCTGCAGGGTCTGGCCAATACACCGGAGACGCTTTATCGCGATATGTCGGTGCATCCGGGCATTGAAATGCTGCCACTCAAGACCCCGACCCTGCCGCCAGCAACCCATACCAATACTTATCTTGTGGGGCGCGAACGCTTTGTGATTGTTGACCCGGCACCAGTAGATACCACTGCACGGCAACTGTTGCGTGAGCGGCTTGAATCCAGGTTCAGGCAGGGGCATCGGGCGGAAGCTATTGTGCTGAGCCATCACCATGCCGATCATATTGGCGCGGCAGATTTACTGCGTGACTGGCTGGGTATCCCGGTTCAGGCACATGCTGCGACGGCTGAGCGGCTCCAGGGCAAGCTCAGGGTGGATCAGGAGGTGGCGGAAGGCTATCTCTGGGATCTGGGGCCGGATCCCTGGAGCAGCCAGCCCTGGCTGCTCGAAGCACTCTGGACCCCTGGACATGCGCCGGGTCATCTCTGCCTGTTGGATCAGCGTCATCGGGTGGCACTGGTGGGTGATATGCTGGCGGGGCAGGGCACCATTTTAATTAAACGGCCCCATGGCGATATGAGTCAGTACCTGGCTTCTCTTGAGCGTCTGGAAGACTTGCAGCTGCGTCTGGCCTTGCCGGCCCATGGTCCACCGATTGTTCACCCTGAACGTCGCTGTCGGGAATACATCGCACACCGGCTGATGCGCGAAGGACGTATTCAGGAAGCTCTGGTGCAAGGAATTCAGGATTTTGAGGCACTGCTGGCCACGGTTTATGCTGATATTGATCCGCGTGCGTTGCCGCTGGCGCGTCTGTCACTGGAAGCGCACCTGCACCGTTTAAAGACGTCTGGGTTGGGCGAAGCTGATTTTCCAGCAGGTGCCGGGCGGGCCTGATTCTTCCAGCCGGGCGCCCAACTGCTGACAGAGCTGTTGCACCAGGTGCAGCCCAAAATGCTGAGCCTGGGCCTGAATATGCGTGGTCAGACCAATGCCGTTATCGCCAATTTCCAGGATGACGTGGCTTGCGTTCTGCCGGAGATGGAGCCAGAGACGTGGCGCGCTTGCCTGAGGGCCTGGAAAAGCAAAGCGCAGTGCATTGGAGATCAGCTCATGACAGAGCAGACCGCAGGCCAGAGCTTGTTCCAGAGGTAAGCGGACACTTTCAAGCTGCTGCTCAATGGCGATGGGTATTGCCAGCTCAGCCTGACCATACAGCTCTCTGAAAATTTGCTTCAGATAAATGCTGGCGTCAATACTGCCCAGATCATGGGCATGGTAGATTTGTTCATGAATCAGAGCCATGGTACGAATGCGCTGGCGGGCCGCTTTTAACGGGTTTTGACCGTGGGTGGTGTCCGTGGGTGACAGGCGTCGCTCCTGCAGGCGAAGCAGACTGATCATGACCTGAAAATTGTTTTTGACCCGATGATGCAGCTCCTGCAGCAGGCTCTCACGCTCCTCCAGTGTGCTTTGCAGCTCGTCTTCCCAGCGCTTACGCTCACTGATATTGGTGACCATGGCCATGGCGCCCTGATAGTCACCGGTTTCTCCAAAAATAGGACTGGTAGACATACTGGTCCAGAGCGTGCTGCCGTCTTTGCGCTGGAGCAAAAAATCGTGTATTTCATGTACACCTTCCCGGCGGCGTTTGACGTTATTGCGGGCGAAGACCTCTTCTTCGGGCGGCATAAAGGCATACATCGGCTGGCCAATCAATTCATCAGGATGTTGGTACCCCAGCATTTCGGCCATTTTGCGGTTGGCAAAGCGGGTCGTGTCATCCTCATCAATGATCCAGATGCCTTCTTCGGCCAGCTCCACAATCTGATGATAGCGGGCTTCGCTGGCTTGCAAAGCGGCTTCTGCCTGCTGGCGCTGGGTGATATCGTGAATCACAGAAAACAGCAGGGTGTGCTCTTCCATTGGAATAGGCGTGGAGTGGACTTCAACCGTGCGCAGGTTGCCGTTTGCCAGGCGATGGGTAAAGACAAAGGCATTTTGCTGTTCAGTCCGTGCCCGTTCCATTTCAGCCTGAATTTCAGCAGGGCTCAGAATATTGATATCTGAGACCCGCATGTTTTCGAGCTCAGACTGGCTATAGCCGTAAAATCGGACGGCGGCCTGATTGGCGCGGATGATCTGGCCGTGCCGGGGGTGAATCAGCAGCATGACCGACTCGTGTTTTTCAAAAATTTGCTGAAAGAAATGGCGTGAATTGTCAGCCTGGCTCATGAAAGACCTCTTGAACTCAAATCTTAACCGAAAAAGACCCTGTGCGGCAAGCAGAGCACGTCTTATGCGTTGTGGTATGCTGAAAGCAGGAGCAAAAGCATGTTTACAGCCATTGTGATGACATCTCCCGGTCGGGAAGCCAATCTCGTAGCCTGTCTGCGCATGCTGCAGCAGCAGAGCCTGCAGCCACTGGAGGTTTTGGTGGCTGACGATGGCTCCGCCCATGGCCAGCACATGGCGGCTGTTTTTGAAAAGTCTCTGAATCTGCGGTATTTCTGGCGGCCCAATGATTGCTGCGTGGCCCGCTCACGCAATCTGGGGGCAGCGGCGGCACGATCTGACTGGCTGGTCTTTCTGGATTCCGACATGCTGCTGCATCCAGACGCCCTGGCCGCTTATGCCACGGTGCTGCGCGATTTTCCCCGACATGTGTTTTTTGGCTATTTTGGCAATTTGCGCACATCTCTCTCCCCCTCGCTCTTTTTGCCCGAAAGGCAGGTCATGTGGTGTGATCGCCGCTTTGAAACCTATGCACCTGAGGGGCTGATTCCGGCTTATAATATGGCGCGTTTTCCACATGAGTGGGCCTGGAGTGGTCATTTTGCACTGCAGCGTCAGATTTATGAGCAGATCCAGGGATTTGACGAGCGTTTTGTGGGCTGGGGCGACGAGGATCTCGACTTTGCCTTTCGTCTGATTCAGGCCGGTCACCAGGTACATTTTTTTCTGGATGCCTGGGCTGAACAGCAGGTGCATCGCCGTGATGAGCCTTTTCATACTCTGGCGACAGAAGGCCGCAGTCATGTCTATGCCAGCAACTATGAGCCTGTCGGCTATAAAGTCCAGTTTTTGCGCTCACCGCAGGGCTGGCGACGCCTCAGTCAGGCGATTTTTGATCACTATCTCCAAAATATACCGGGATCGCCTGAACATCCTGAATATCGCCTAATGCACACGCTTCCTCCAGAATCCGGGAGCGAGACGACCGGGTCAACAGCGCCATAATCACCGTATCGTCTACTTTTTCGCGCAGAATATCTTCAGGTGTGGGGTGTATGCGAATAATATCGCCGTATTTTTCAAGATTGCTGACCAGCAGCGAAACTCGCACGGATTTCATGGCCGAATCTGAACGCAGACGCACATGCAGCTCAAGACAGCGGTAATTGGTCTGGCGTGCCTGCCGGATCAGTTTCTGCTCCAGACCCGTGTAGCGCAGACTCCAGTGCAGAGGCCCCTCGAGCAGTTGATGGTGCTCGGGACTGATCGGTTGCTTGCGTAACTGCTCCAGCCGTTCCCGGTGGTTTTGCATCATTTTTTCAAGCCGTTCCCGTGCTGACTGGGGTGTGGCTGCCGGAGGTGCAGCATCACTGACCTGTTCACCCATCTGGGCGCGCACACGTGCAATCTGCCGTACCTTTTCATGGACTTCCGGAAAGGCCTGAACCACGCTTTCGAAGGCCAGTTTATTGAGACGATAAAGGCGCCCACTGCTTTTCATGCGCACGGTGGCGTTGCGGGGCTCAGCGTTCAGCAGCGCCATTTCACCAAAAATCTCGCCTGGGCCCAGGGTGGCAACGGGCTGAAAATCTTTGATGATTTCGACTTCACCTTCGCGAATCAGGTACATGGCGTCGCTTTTTTGGCCTTCGCGCAACAGAATTTTACCTGCCGGATGCTCTTCGTAGCGCAGGCAAAGTTTCAGCTTTTCAAAAAAAGCATCGGGTGCATCTTCAAAAGCGGTCATTTGT
Source organism: Candidatus Sericytochromatia bacterium (assembly GCA_015272195.1). Lineage (GTDB taxonomy): Bacteria > Cyanobacteriota > Sericytochromatia > UBA7694 > UBA7694 > JACYMC01. The sequence goes on along the minus strand of JACYMC010000017.1, from coordinate 12,927 downwards.
CTGAGGGTATCGCCCAGTTTAAAAGGGCTTTGCAAACGGGTTGAGCTTAGTTTTGGCAGTGGCTTTGCGGTGCTTGATTGTGTTTTTTCGCGCGCCTGGGCCTGATCAAAGCTGGCCGGAGTGCGCAAATCGGTCAGCAGGGAGAACCATAACAGCCGTTGCTGAGAGGGAGATATCTCGATAATGCGCTCAGCGTTGGCCAGCAGATAATTGCCGTTTTCGCGGCGAATAATGCTCTGGGGCTGTTGCAGGCGGTAACGTATATCCAGCTGGTTCTGATAATACGTAAAGACCTGATTCAGCTGATGTTCAGGATTCAGGTTCAGCAGGCGGTAATTGGCTGCATCCACAATCAGGGTTTCACCCTGCGGCAGCCGCTCACACCACAACGGTTGCTCCAGCTGCTGTTTTTCTGCCAGTTGATGGCGCACCTGACCCGAGAGCTGGCTTGCTTCAAGCACCCGGTGATTGCCGCTGTCGGCAATCAGTACAGTGCCTTCTGCGGTGAGTCGCAGGCAGGTGGGCTGGCGCAGAAAACCCCTGTCACGACCCGGCTGATCGGCCTGGCCATAAGACCAGATGGTTTCCTGCTGGCGGTTGACGATCAAGACCTTGTGCCGGCCGGCATCTGCGATCAGAATCTGTTGACCGTCGCGGGTTGCGTCAACAAACACTGGCTGTTTTAAAGCCAGCTCACAACGCCAGAGCAGATTGCCAAAAAGGTCGCAGATCATGACGTCCCCGGCCTGGGTTGACAATAAAATTTCCTGTCCGGGCAGCAGGCGGGCCGAGACGGCTTCAGTGCTCAGGTTGATTTGCCAGGCCACTTCGGGCGCCTGGCCTGCCTGAGCGGGTGAACCCAGATCCAGCAAAATCAGGCGTTTACGGCGCGGATCCGGCAAGAGGGCGTAATGCCAGGGTGTCAGGCCCTGGCTATCCAGAGATTGCTGCAGGCTCTGCCCGCTTTGCCAGCGCAGCAGTTCCAGGCCACAGAGACTGCAGCTCCACTCACCTGTCAGAAGACTTTCACAGGCCGGACAGCGTTCGGGTGGGCTATTAAACTCAGGGGAGGGGGCGTGCAGTGCTTGCCAGGCAGCCACTGTACGCCGCTGCAGCAGGCGTTGTAACGACAGACCGGCCTGATTCAACTGAATCTGGAGGGTGCTGTGTTGATCAAATGCGGCAGCGCTTTTGCTGGCTTCCTGCTGAAGCAGATTTTCGACCGTGGGGGCCAGGGTTTTGCCTGCACTCTGGCGTGCCCATCCAGCAAGAATGGCGTACACATCAGGGGCATGAATCTCGTGGCTTGGCATGGTGTCTCCTGCGTGCATTAAATCTTTAATATCATAGCACTCTGTTTGCCTGCTGTGCACTGCCCGCAGGGGAACTTCCACTGCCCGTGCGCCTTGTACATGCGGACTTTATCTGAATATAGGTTTATGTTGAGATTTTATTAATTAAATATTAAGCAAATAAGCGGTGTTTTCAGGCTATAATCGAATTAACCTTGCTGAACGGATTCTGAATGCCATGTTGAAACTGCCGCAGCTTTTGCTGTCTCTGACTCTGCTGAGTGCCTGTACGGGGCAAACCTTTGGGCCTCGGCTGGCCATGACAGATACGCCGGGTTTCCAGCCGCTGGCGCCGGCCAAAGCCCATGTCAGTATTCAAAGTGCAGAACCGATTCAAAATGAGTTGATTGTCAAATACAAAGCCGGCTTTTCGACCCAGAGCCAGCGTCGTCACGCGCAGGCTGTTCTGCTCGACAACTTTCAGACTGCTGACGAAAGCACCCAGCTGCATCGCCTGAACGGTCAGCAGTCGCTTGATGAGGCCCTGCGCTTTTATGAGACCGATCCGGGCGTTGAGTTTGTGATGCCCAATTTGCAGTTTGAAGTGCAGATGACACCAGCAGACCAGGACCAGTCTATTTTTGAGCGAATCCGGCAGTGGTTTTGGCGGGATCACACGGCTGCAGTGCCTGAACTGCAGCCTGGAGCGCGCCCCGCCGTTCAGACCGATAGCAGCGCGCCCGATCCTCTGCGTGGGCAGCAGTGGTATCTGAATCAGCTGCAGATGGCCGAAGTCTGGCAAAACTATGGTGTCGGGCAGTCCGGTATCACGGTGGCCGTACTGGATACAGGCGTGGATTATGATCATCCTGATTTGGCCGGCAAGGTGCTAAAAGGCCCTGATTATATCGATAAAAATTATGACCCCAAAGATCTGCACGGTCACGGCACCCATGTCGCAGGGGTTATCTCTGCCCAGCTGAGCAATCAGGAGGGCATCAGCGGTATGGCGCCTCAGGTTCAGATTCTGGCTATTCGGGTTTTGGATGCCCGGGGCTCAGGCAGTCTGTTTAATATTGCCAAAGGGATTGCTTACGCTGCCAATCAGGGAGCCCAGGTCATTAACCTGAGTCTGGGCTCACCGCCAGGTGGCAGCATCATGCGCACGATGGCCAATTTTCTGGCCTCGTACACCGAAAAAAAGGGCGCACTGATTATTGCGGCGGCGGGCAATTCTGCCGGAGCGATTGGTTATCCGGCGGCTGCCAGTCGTTTTATGGCTGTGGGCGCAGTCAATGAGCAAAAATATCTGGCTACCTTTTCCAATCGGGGGCCTGAGCTGGATGTTGTGGCACCCGGCGTCAATATTCTTTCAACCTACCCCACTTACGAAGTGACCACCAATGCGCTGGGTCTCAGCCAGAACTATGCTTCGCTCAACGGCACCTCCATGGCTACCCCGATGGTCTCAGCCCTGGCTGCCATGCTCTGGAGTCAAAATCCCTATCTGACACCTGCTGAAGTGCGTGAACGCATTGAAAACACCGCCACGGATCTGGGGCCGATTGGCCGCGATGATATGTTTGGTCAGGGGCTGATTCATCCCCTGCGGGCCTTGCAGGATACGGATGGAGATTGAAGTCAAAGTTTTTGACATCGATGTGCCTGATATACAGGCGCGTCTGCGGGCTGTGGGCTGTGTCTGCCAGGGCCGTGAATTTCAGCGCAATCATATGTATGACTATCCCGATCAGCGCTTGTATTTAGCGCAGGATGGTTCTTATGTGCGTTTGCGTCTGCGCCACTGGTTTGACAGTGACCGCTCAGAAATCCGCCTGACCTTTAAACAGACCCTGTCACGCGATACCTATAAAATTGCGGATGAAAGCGAAACCACTGTGGGAGACTTTACCCAGGCTGAGCAGATTCTGTATAAGTTGGGCCTGGTGCAGACCCGCATAGATGAAAAAATCCGTGAAACCTGGCTCTGGCAACCTGCTGACAGACCTGCTGTGCACTTTGAAATTGACGAATGGGCCGGTCTGCCCCCTTATCTTGAAGTTGAGGCGACCGGTGAGGCGCAGTTGGCAGAAGCCCTTGCCTTGCTGGGCTATACACTGCAAGATACAAGTACGGCCAGCTTGCGCGAGGTGCTGGCGAGCTATAAGATAGAATCAAGCACGCTGCGCTTTGCTGATTTTGGCCGCAGTATTGCAATTTAAATCGTGAGGGAGTTTGCTGATGTTTAAAAACCGTCAATTCTGGTCGGGTCTGGCTCTGGGATGTGTACTGACAGCGGGCGTGGCTGTAATTCAGCCCCTGCAGGCCCAGCAGGAGGCCAAAGATCCCAGCGTGGCGCTGATTGCCAAAGCATTGGTCGAAATGGGTAAGCAACAGCGTCAGATGGCACAGGACCTGGCACAGGTTAAAAGCCATACTGAAAGCATGTCTAAAGGCATTGCGAATCTGAACAAAACCCAGGGCTTTTAGCGGCGGCTTAGTCGTTTGGGGTTTCGCGGTAAGCGTGCGCAATGGCTGCTTCCAGCACTTTGCGCATGGCTGGCGCAGGTCTGGCTTTGAGGCGTTTACGAAGAATTTCGACGGCTGTATCTGAGCCTGTGGCTGCCAGGGCCCGACAAATTAACCCCTGGGTTTCCATGTCGCTGAAACGCGTCATCATGTCTTCAAGAACCCGTGCTGAAGTCGCGCAGCGACTGTAACCCAATGCCATGATCACGGCGCGCAGGTGGTTGTCACTCAGGGGATTGCTCTGTGACAGGCTCAGCAGCTTTTCAACAGCGGGTGCTGTGCCGTGCAAACCCAGCGCCCGTAGCACGGTCTGGCGGATTTCTGGCTGTCGCCAGGCGCTCTGGTAAATTTGCTCCAGAAAGCCAAGGGCTGCCGGATGCTGGCTGCGTCCCACGGTCAGCAAAAAGGTTTTCTGATAGCGTGGGCGTGTCCAGAAGCACTGATAGATGGCCAGCAGTTCTGCTTCACTGCGGGTTTCGGCATGTTGCAGGCTCTGCTCGATCAGATTGCTGATGCGTTCTTCAAACAGTCGGTTTTGTTTCAGAATTTTGAGCAGGCTGTTGAGATCAGGCAAGATGGAAGCGCTTAAATTCTTGCTGCATGCCGGTTCAGCCAGAAATTGCCGCCACAGTCCGCTGGCATAATGACTGACGCTTTGCTGCAGCAGCGCAGGTGCAGCCAGCACCCGGCCCAGGGCCAGTGGCGTGCGATGCATAATAAAAGCACTGACAGAAGGGGTTAGTGAGTCGCTCAAGGTGTGGCTCCTGTGTTTATCCTTCAGTATGTATCGCTCTTGTTTTATTAAGTCTTGCTTAAATTAATATTAAGTCCACCCTTTTGAAACCAGCCTCTGCTTTGCTTTACAATGCAGCCAGTGCCAAATATCTCAAGGAGTAACAAAATGGAGTATCGTTATCTGGGCCGTTCGGGCCTTAAAGTTTCAGCCCTGTCTTTTGGATCCTGGGTGACCTTTGGAAACCAGATGTCTCTCGATAAAGCCACGGAGTGTATGCAGGCGGCTTATGCGGCCGGTGTTAACTTTTTTGACAATGCCGAAGTCTATGCCAATGGCCAGTCTGAGGAAATCATGGGCCAGGTGATTCAGCGTCAGGGCTGGAAACGCTCTGATCTGGTGGTGTCCACCAAAATCTTCTGGGGTGGCCAGGGCCCCAACGATCGGGGCCTTTCGCGCAAACACATTCTTGAGGGCACGGATGCCGCCCTCGAGCGTCTGCAGCTGGACTATGTCGATCTTATTTTTTGCCACCGCCCTGATATGCATACCCCGATTGAAGAAACCGTCCGGGCCATGCATCATCTGATTCAGCAGGGTAAAGCCCTTTACTGGGGCACCAGTGAGTGGTCTGCGGTTCAGATTCAGGCCGCTTATGCCATTGCCCGTCGTGAGCATCTGGTGCCACCCACGATGGAGCAGCCTGAGTATAATCTCTTTCACCGGGAGCGGGTTGAAGCGGAGTATGCGCCGCTCTACACTGAGTATGGCCTGGGCACCACCATCTGGAGTCCTCTGGCCAGTGGTTTGTTGACGGGCAAATACAATCAGGGCATTCCCGCTGACAGCCGGATGCATTTACCTGGCTATGAATGGCTCCGTAAGCGTCTTGAAAGCCCTGAAGGGCAGATGAAGCTTGAAAAAGTCAGACAACTGGCTGCGCTGGCCGAAAGCCTGAATATTCCGACCAGCGGCCTGGCCCTGGCCTGGTGTCTTAAAAACCCCCATGTCAGCACGGTGATTACCGGCGCGTCACGGGTCGAGCAAGTGCATGAAAACATGCGTGCGCTGGACTATGTGCCCGTTCTGACAGATGATGTCATGGAACAGATTGAAGCCATTGTGGACAATCGTCCGGCAGCTCCGGCTGATTTTCGCTGAATGGCTTTAAAGCTGATTCAGCATCTGCCGTGGTTCAATATAAAGCGCCAGAGATCCCGGTGAGAGCAGGGCGGCACCCTGGATGATTTCAGGTTGCTGCCCGTTCAGGGATTTGACGGTGATTTCCTGATAGCCGACCAACTCATCGGCCAGCAACCAGAAGGCTTTGCCGTCTGGATTGCTGACCTCAAGCAAGAGTTTGCTGGCCGCAGCTTCTTCAGGATGTTTGATCTGATCCAGTGAATGCAGTGAGACCATTTGAGCGTCCTGATTCAGTGGGGCTTCGTCAGGCTGACAGATACGCTGAATCTGGCTGAGCGGCAGGGCAAAGTACTGGCTGCGGGCTTTGACCAGCACGGCCTGAATATGTTGCAGCTCGGAGGGCAAAATGATTCTGAAGCGTGTACCCTGGCCAGGCTGAGACTCTACCTGCAGCTGGCCACCCAGCTGATGCACATGGGTCAGAATCACATCCATACCCACGCCCCGGCCTGAGATATCCGTTGTGGTGGTGGAGGTGCTTAAACCGGGTCTGAACATCAGTTGCAGGGCGTCTGTTTCGCTCAGGGTGAGAGCTTCATCTGCTGTGAGCAGCTCGCGCTGAATGGCCTTGCTTTTAATGGCTTCAATATCCACGCCCCGGCCATCGTCCTGCACTTCGATCACCAGTTGCTGGCCTTCCTGACTGGCCCGGAGCCGGATCTGGCCGTGGGGTGATTTGCCGGCGTTTTGTCTGTCGCTGGTGCTTTCAAGCCCGTGATCGGCCGCATTGCGGATCATATGCAGCAAAATGCTGGAGAGATCGTCGACATAAGCCCGATCAATCTCAACCTCTTCGCCCTGAAGAATGCACTGGATTTCTTTGCCCAGTGAGCGGGCCAGATCTCTGACCATGCGTGGGTAACGGTGGAAGACCTGGGCTGCTGTGATGGTTTGCAGCTGCATGCTAACGGACTGCAGTTCTGCAATGATCTGGTTGAGTTCTTCCAGGCCTTGCAGCAGTGAGCCGCTGGTGCTCATTTTATTCAGACGGGCTTTGGCCAGCATGAGGGCACCGGTCAGGTGGCCGAGTTCTTTTAACTGGTCGGCGTCGACCCGGACCAGATGCTGCATACGAATAGACCTGAGACGTTCAGTGCTGTTTAAAAGCCCCTGAGTCTGAGGGTTCAGCGGCAGCTGGGTGCGGGCCTCGCCGTTGGCTGTGGCAATATGTACATTCAGTTCACGGCTGGCTGTTACTGAGAGAACCCTGTTTTCAGGTTCAATCTGGGGGTCAGACGGTGGGTGCAAAAAGACTTCAAATCCGAAGCATTTTTCAAGCTCACTGTGACTGCTGAGATAGCTTGTGAGGGTTGCAGGATCAGCGGGTGTGACCATCAATAGCATAAACTTTTCTTCGACACACCCGGCTTCCAGTGCCTGGACACCGGGATGGGTTTTGATAATTTCTCCCTGCAGCTCCAGCGCACGAAACAATTGTGTGATATGCGCACTCAAGCCAGTCACGGCTTGCTTGAGCTCACTTTTGATCCAGATAGCGTTAAGTTCCTGACGTTTGGCTTCTGCCAGCAGGCGCAGCTCAAACTCATTCAGTTCCTGCCAGATACTGTCGGCCGCTCTGTTGGGGGATACGGCATAAGGACGGACCTTGACACCTTCAATTTCAGAAACGGCTTCTGCGACAGCCTGAATTTCAGCTGCGGTGCATTCAGTGGCCAGCAAGACGTCGAAGACGTTGTCAAAAATCCCTTCGCGCAAATGTTCAAGCTCAGGAGCCGTATCAATGACTTCGGCCTGCTGCTCCAGGTTGTGCAGCACCAGTAAGGCCCGCACAGACTTCATCAGACAGGCTTGCATCAATTGAACTTGCACTTCAAAAATAGCCTTGCCAGCACTGCGAAAGCGCTCCAGCTGCTCCTGCTGCATGGGACTGAGTTTGGTTTTGATGCTTTGGGTTGCTTTGGCGGGTAGTGAGATGGATGCCGGTTTGATCTGAAGTTGATTGTATACGCGTTGCAGTGCGTTATCCAGATTGGCCTGCTGTTGGGGATGGGTAATATTTTGCAGCAACAGACTCAAGAGCTCAAAGGCTTCCGTCAGGAGATACAAGTTATCCGTTGACAATGGCATAACGGATTCGCCAAGAAGTGTTTCAACAGTATGGCTTAATTGGGTGATATCCTCAAAATAGGGCTGATCTGCCAGTGAGGCAGCCATGCCTTTAAGGGTGTGAATCAGTCGAAAAAGCTCTCGTGACATATCGGTGGATGCCGGGGCTTGCTCCAGCTTTTCCAGACAGTGGTGACACTGCTCCAGAATTTGTCCAGCTTCGTCAACAAAAAGCGATACATATTGAGAGGACTTCATAATATTACATTATAACGTGGATGCCTGCGGCAATCCAGAGATGCGCCCTGAGATTCTGTGTTCAGTCGAGCAGAAGCAGCATGTCGTTGGCTTCGCTAATACGCTGACGCAGAGCGGGCAGCAATTGTTTGAGCTGCTCGATGTTAAGACCCAGGGTGTCCTGCAGCATTTGGGCATGGTTTTGCAGTTCACTCCAGTTAAAAATCTGGGTATGTTCCAGGGACTGAGCGATCAGATTGGCGGTGCTCACCAGCAGCGGCAGGGCTTCAGTTTTTCCTGCCGGTGCATAAGGCTCAAAATTGTGATGACGCCGGATGGCTTCAACCAGTACCGGAGGGAAGTTCCAGCGCTCAGTCAGGGCGGCGCCTACATCGGCATGATCAAAACCCAGTACGCGGGTTTCAGCTTCGCGAATGGGGATGCGCTCTTTTTGGCTGAGATTGGTGGCCCGGTATACTTCCGGCAGGGCGTACTGATTTAAGACCATTTTGCCAATATCATGAATCAAGCCAGCAATAAAAGCCTCTTCAGGATTATTGCTTTTGGTATGCTGCGCCAGAAAACGGCTGACTTCAGCAGCACTCAACGAGTGATGCCAGAATTCGCCAGGCCCTATTTTATAACCCAGCAGGCCTTTATTCATAGTGCTCTGGGTTGTCAGCATCAGGACCAGGCTTTTGAGAGAGGAAAATCCGACAATCACAACGGCTTCGCTGATGGTGGTGACCTGTCGTGAGAGCCCATAAAACGCTGAGTTACACAGGCGCAGAACTTTGGCGGTCAAGGCCTGATCGGAGGAGATGACCTGGGCCAGGCTCGAAACATCTGTCTCCGGGTTATTCAGCAGCTGAATGGCCCGGAAGGCAATCTGAGGCACTTCGGGCAGTTCATCGACCCGGTTGATCAGATTTTGCAGCGTCAGTTCGCGCATGTCAGTCTTTGTTCTTCCGTAAAAAATAGGGCGATATGGGAGTGTAGTCCAGCTCCTGGATGTTCAGCAACTGCTCAGCGCCACCAATAAACAGGACGCCGTCTGGTTTCAGGGATTGCCAGAATTTTCTGTAAACCTGGTATTTGGTTTCCTGATTAAAATATATCATAACATTGCGGCAAATAATCAGGTCAAAGCCTTCAGGATAAGTGTTTGAAAGCAAATCGTGCGGCTCAAAGTGAACTTTCTGACGCCAGGGGGCTTTAAACTGGTAGGCCAGGCGCTCTTTGATGTGCAGGGGTCCAAAATAATAACTCAGGTCACTCTTGGCAACATGGTGAATCAATTCAGGCGCATAAATGCCTCTGCGGGCCCGTTCCAGCGCATAGCTGTCGATATCTGTCGCTAAAAAGCGGCATTGATGTAAACGCTCCAGATTGGCCATCATGATCACCAGTGAATAAACCTCCGCCCCAATCGAGCAGCCGGCACTCCAGATTTTGAGCTGCATGCGATCTCGCAGTAACTGAGGTAAAATACGTTGTTTTAACTCCTGAAAGCGCTCGGGGTTACGAAAAAATTCAGAGACATTGATGCTGATGCTGTCCAGCAGGTCCTGCTGCAGCTCCGGGTTATTTTGCAGCTGGGTATAAAGGGCTTCAAAGTCCGGGTATCCCGTGCGCTGAAGATAACGTTCCAGACGGGGATCGACATCTTTGTACAGGGCCAGATTATGGCCGCTTAAACTGAAAAAACGGCTTTTAAAACGCTCCAGAGCTTGGGCTTCAGACATGATTGCTTCCTTTGATTTGCTGCAGATACTGTTGGCGCTTCTGGGGATCCATCAGGGTTTCATAAGCTGTATTGAGGCGTTGTGAAATGTTGAGAAAGCGATCAGGATGTAAAAATTTCATGCGCCGGCGGTAAGCTTCTTTGATCTCTGCGCTGTCGGCATTCTCTTTGACGCCCAGCAGCGAAAAATAGTTCACCTCTGAAAAAATAGCCGGATCAAAGGGCTTCAGACTTTCAAGCTTTTGTTGTGTGTCTCTTAGCGCTTGCTGGGTTTCGTGCAGTTGCTCGCTTAAAAAAAGATTTTGACGCTGGAGTGAAGCGGTCATTTGTTCCTGTTGTAAGAGCTTGAGCTTTAGAGCTTTGAGGGCCTGATGATCTGGAGCACTATCTGCAGGTATATTGGGCTTCAGAGGCTCCGGGGGTGACCAGTCTGTCGCAAAGGATTCTTCCTGTAAGCGGAGCTGGGTTTCGCCAGCTGGTTTATTATGCTGGGGTTTGGGCTGCCAGTGCAGGCAGGCTTCCCGCTGGATATGCATGCGCGATACCCCTGAGGTGACCTGAAAGCGATCTGGTTTGCGTTTGCGGTTTTCAGCCTCTTTGATTTGACAAATGACATAGCTGGGGTCGGGTTCACCGTAACGATCATAAGCAACCCCACCCAAAAGACAGGTCCCGCAGACCCGTTGCGTGTCCATGCTGGCTCCCACTCTATTTAAACTGTTTTTATTTTAGCAAATGAAAGCCTTTGACTACCACTGCTGCGTCAGGGATTGTTTGACGGTAAACTGATCGGCGTAAAGGGCCCGGGGATGACTGTGTTCAGTATTGCAGATCCAAAAAAGATTAAAGAAATGTTAAAAAAAGCGTAAGTCAGCTTAATTTTCTATGATATGATAAGAAATAGGACAACGGTATTTGGAGGTTCTGGGTTCCGCATGAAACTCAAAAAAGTGCTTTATACAGCCCTGGCAGCGGGTCTTATACTGACCGCCTGCTCATCAGTCAGTCCAGGGATGTCTCCTTTTGGTCAACCCCTTCCTGCCGCCCGCATGGCTGCTGCCAATATGACTCCTGTCCGCGCGACCTCAGCGCTGACCGATATCAGTAGCGCCCGGCGCACCTGGCATGACGAGATCATCTACTTTATTTTTACCGATCGTTTTGAAAATGGCGATCGCAGCAATGATTACCAGATCAAACCCAATGATCCCTGGGCTTACCATGGGGGTGACCTGCAGGGCATTATCAACCGTCTGGACTATATTCAGAGTCTTGGGGCCACAGCGCTCTGGATCACCCCGGTAATCGATAACCGGGATGGCCCCTTTGTGGCTGATTTTGGCAATGGCCACAAACAGGAAATCTGGGGCTACCATGGCTACTGGTTTAAAGACTTCTACAAAGTTGAAGAGCATCTCGGTGATATGGCCAAAATGCGCGAACTGGTCCAGAAAGCGCATCAGCGGGGTATCAAAGTCTTGCTGGATGTGGTAGCCAATCATACCGACTACGATCATCCCTTCGCTCAGCAGGCCCAGAATCCAGGCAGCAAGTACCACAACTGGTTTAATCAGCATGGTGATATCCGTGACTGGAATGACCCCTGGTGGGTTGAAAACGGTCGCCTGGCAGGTTTGCCTGACTTGAACCAGGCCAATCCCGAGGCTGCCCGCTATATCATTGATTCTATGAAGTTCTGGATCAAAGAAACTGGCGTTGATGGCTTCCGCATTGATACGGTCAAACACGTGCCGCGCAGTTTCTGGCAGCAGTTTAACCGCGAAATCCGTCAGTTTGCCGGGGATGACTTCCTGCTGCTGGGTGAGATTTTTACAGGACATCCTGAAGTTCAGGTGCCCTATCTGCGCGAGGGCATGCATACGGCCTTTGACTTCCCGCTGTATTATGCCATCAAAGATGCCTGGGGACAGAGTGGCAGCATGCGTACCCTGGCCGCTATTTTTGCCAAAGACCATCTTTATCCGGATGCCAATCTGCTTTCGCCCTTTATTGACAATCACGACGTGCCGCGCTTTGTACATGAAGCCAACGGCCGCCAGCGCGATCGTCTGATGGCAGCACTGGGCTTTATTTTTGCTATTCGCGGCATGCCGATGCTGTATTATGGCACCGAAGTGGCGCTGCCCGGTGGCGGTGACCCTGACAACCGCCGGGACATGCAGTTTAACCGCGATCCTGAACTTCAGGCCTATGTCAGACGTCTGGCCGAGATGCGTAAACAGCAGCCGGCCTTGCGCCGTGGTCGCCAGCTGGAAATGTGGCAGGATGACCAGGTCTATGCCTTTTCACGCCTGACGCCCCAGGCCAATGAAGAAGTCCTGGCCTTTTTTAACAACAGTTTTCAGCCCCAGCAGCGTCGTATTCCTTTACGGAACGAAAGTCCCAATAAAGGGCGCAACCCGCGTCTGGTCAATATCCTGAATGCTCAGGATACCCTTCAGGTACAGGATGGCGCGGTCAATATCACGGTGCCGCCCATGGGTTACCTGTTTTATCGTCCGGCCAATTAAAGGCTTTTAAAATTTGAAAGGCCGCCAGTTTAATTTTTCTTAAGCCGGCGGCTTTTTCGATTTTTGTGCGGGCCGGGGTGATTGTAAAGGCTGCTGGACAGATGTTAAGATCAAAAAAAGCGAAAAAAAAAGCAGATCTTGCGATCTGCCAGTGATTAGATTGTGGGAACGTTTTACTGCGTGTCAGAACAATTTATATTCCATGTCTGACACGGCTGAGGCTGAGAGCATCGTACGCGCTCCGCAACCAGCCTCTTTGAGAAAGGGCATATACTCCCGCCAGTCGTTGATGTTGTCGGGGTTATAGCTGATACGGGCATGGCCGTTGCGGTTGATACCCATATTGGCATTGGTAAAAATGGCGCCTTCGAGAACGGCGGGCTGGGTTCCCCCGCCGTTGAGCTGAAACTCCAGATCCGATTCGCTTAAAATGGAGAACAGTCCGCGAATTACGTCGGTACCGCTCAGATTCAACTCTTCCGTGCGTGCGCCAATAAACAGGCCATCCAGCTCCTGGTTGCCGTTGAGGCTGATGTTCAGATCGCCTTCGCTGGAGAAAATGCCTTTGACAGTTTTGGTGATGCTGGTGCT
>JACYMC010000169.1 GCA_015272195.1 Candidatus Sericytochromatia bacterium | reverse complement strand
GGATATTTACTTGAAGCAATACGAGCATGTATTGGCTTTAAAAGCAGGTGTGAAGCGTTATGTGGCGTTTTACAATCAGAGGAGGTACCACCAGGCATTAAACAATTTGACCCCAGATCAAGTGTACTTTGCAGAGCCTTCAGACCAGGGAGTTAAAGTTGCATGATTTGCTGTCTTGACACTGGGGAGCACTATAATCAGGACTTTGCCGCAAGCATAGACGTAGAAAGTTATTTTGCAAGTTCTCCAACAAAGTAAGGCACAAGAAAGCGCCTGAGGAAAAGAAATCAGGCGCTTTTATAACGCTCAGCAAATTTAATTTGCTGAGCTATGAACATATTTTTATTCAGTCAAATTTTAAGTATGGTATTTTTAATTGTCGCTGATCAGGGGTGTCGTCTTTTCATCTGACGCGGGCCTTTGCGGCCCTCAGTGGCTTGCCCCTGATGCAGTTTGTGCGGCGGCGGCGGCTGAGTGAAGCCGCCAAATGCCTGGCTGCCGGGGCAGAAGATATTCTCAGCGTGGCGCTGGATCATGGCTATCACTCTCATGAGGCTTTTTCGCGGGCGTTTAAGGATTGCTTTCAGCTGACCCCGGAGCAGGTGCGTCAGCGGGGCAGTCTGGCTGATCTTCAACTCACGGAGGCTTTTTTTATGAACGATACCGACACCCCGGTGGCCTTAAAGCCGCCCCGCATTGAATTCCGTCCTGAAATGCTGCTGGCCGGCCTGGTCTCACGCTACCCCTGTGCGGCCCCGCTGGGCATTCCTGACCAGTGGCAGCGCTTTCGCCCTTGGTTAGAGGGGCTGGAAGGCGTTCAAGACCCCACCGCTTACGGGGTTTGCTACAACTTTGACGCCGACGATCACTTTGACTACCTGACAGCCACCGAGGCCCCGGCGGGGGGCAGCCTGCCTTTTGGACTGGTGGCGCTGCGCCTGCCTGCCCAGACCTATGCCATGTTTGAACACGCCGGTCCGGTGTCTGAAATCCGGGCCGTGATCGCCAGCATCTGGCGCACGGGCCTGTCGGAGGCCGGGCTCACAGCCGTCGAAGGCCCCCATGCTGGAGGTCTACCCCCCGGCCTTTGAAAGCAACGGCCACGGCGGCTTTGGCATCTGGGTGCCCGTGCAGGCGCCCTGATACCGGGTTGTGTTTGAGGGCAGACAGGCGGCGCTTACCAGGGCCACCTTCCCTTGATCACCCTCAGCTTGCGCTCCTTCAGTTTGAGGTCCTGGAGCGAGAAGTCTTCAGCCGCATGCACTTTGTGCAGATACGGAATAAACCATTGAATGCGGCCGATGAAGGCCTTATGAAAAAAGCGCTCATAATAATCCAGCGCACCCTCTGCCGTGGTGATAAAGTTGCCGTCATAGTCACCCCCCACTCTGAACGGTGTATCCAGACGACTCGGGCAAAAAGCAAAGCCTTCGGCTTTTTCATAGATCAGCACGATATAATCGATGCCTTGCGCCAATGCTTCTTGATGCCAGGTTGGGATTGTATCCTTTATCTGCGATCTTTTGTGAATCATCGCTTACCTCACCAGACGTTTTTTGACTCAGGGCCTGGGCAGCACCGGCAGCACGTAGCGTGAGCTGAGCTTTTCGGCCTGAAAGCCCTGCACATCCTGAAAAAACTCATAATCATGCCCGCTGTCGCGCACATAGGGCGCGTTGGGCAGCCAGTAACCATAAATATAGTCCATGGTTTTGGACACCGTGTCGTTATCGACCACCGCCACATCAAAGGCCGCCACGCACTGGGCTGGCAGATGGTAATGCACCATGCCCTCGGGCACGGTGCTGACCGCGCTGACGGGTATCGCGGCCAGAAAAAACAGGCGCGACTCGGTAAAGTCTCCCGAAGGGCTGCGGCTCATGCCCAGATAGGTGTCGTGCCAGCGGTGCGGAATCTCCTCCTGCCGCGCCAGCAGCTCCATCCAGAGCGGGTACATGGTGTCGCAGTGGCTCTCAGGATGGGTAAAGGGGGAGGGAATCGGGCAGCTCAGGCCAATCAGATCCAGGGCCGGGCGCTGGATGATTTCAGGCTCCCGGCGCATTTCGAGGGCCAGGTGATGCATCAGCTCAGGCTTCAGCAGGGGTTTGTCTTTGAGCCGCACCGCCGGTCGGCGCTCCCTGAACGCGCGGGGCGTGCAGCCAAAATAAGCCTTAAAGGAACGGGTAAAGGCCTCATGGGACTGAAAGCCCACCGCCAGGGCGATATCCAGAATGCCCTGCTCTGTGTTGAGCAGCGACTCTGCCGCACGGGTCAGCCGCCGGCCCCGCAGGTAGCCGCCGAGGGTATCGCCGACCCAGGATTTGAACAGGCGCTGAAAATGCCAGTGCGACAAGTGCACCGAGGCCGCCAGCGAGACGCTGTCAATCGGGGCGGCCAGATCGCTTTCAATCTGATTGACCAGCTTTTGCAGCATGGTCATTTGTTCCTGCAGCATCGGCCCCCTCCTGTGGCATCGTGTGCGCCAGGTCCGCACAAATTATCAAGCGCGCCGGGCGGCTGTTATTTTACCATAAAAACAAGCACATCACCTGCAGGTCAATGCAGTCAAAAAGAGGAGATAAGATATGAAAAACCAGATGAAAAGCGTGATTTATACAAAATATGGCGCGCCTGGCGTCTTAAGCCTTGAAAGCGTGCCCCGGCCCGAACCGGGCCCACAGCAGATCCTGATCCAGGTGCATGCCTCCAGCATTTGCGCCACCGACAGTATTTTTCGCCAGGGCCGGGTCTGGAGTGCCCGCCTCTTTACCGGGCTCAGGCAACCCAAACGCACCGTGCTGGGCTCTGAATTTGCCGGCGTGGTGGTGGCCGTGGGGGCCGGTGTCACCCGCTTTAAACCGGGTGATCAGGTCTTTGGGCCGACGGCCGAAGGCTTTGGGGCCCACAGTGAATACCTGGTGCTGCCCGCAGATGCCGTGCTGGCCCTGAAGCCTGAGCGCCTCAGCATGGCCGAGGCCGCCGTCAGCGCTTCGGGGGCCCTGACGGCCCTGCCCTTTTTGACCGATGAAGCCCAGCTACAGGCCGGTCAGCAGGTGCTGATCATCGGGGCTTCGGGCTCGGTGGGCTCTTATGCTGTTCAGCTGGCCAAACAGATTGGCGCACGGGTCACCGCCGTCTGCAGCGCGGCCAACCATGACTGGGTGCAGGCCCTCGGCGCCGATCGGGTGCTGGATTACCGGCAGACAGATTTTCGCGAAGCGCCAGAGCGTTATGACCTGATCTTTGATGCCGTGGGCCAAAGTGATTTTGGCAGTGCGCGCCGGGCCTTAAAGCCCGCCGGCCAGTATTTCAGTACCGTGCTGAACGCAGATATTCTCTGGCAGCAGCTCTGGAGCCGCTACCGGGGCACGCAGCGCGCCCGCTTTGTGGCCACGGGCCTGCGCAGCCCGGCCCAGAAGCAGGCCGATCTGGATCAGATCCAGGCCTTGCTGGCTCAGGGTCTGCTGCAGCCGGTGATGGACCGCTGCTACCCGCTGGCCGACGTTCAGCAGGCCCACGCCTATGTGGATCAGGGCCACAAAAAAGGCAATGTGGCCCTGATCATGCCCGTGGCCGCTGGGCAAGGCTGCGATTCGCTGCCTGCCCGGCAGGTTGCCCGGACACAGGCTTAAGCGCAGCTTAAAAACGACAGGTCGCCGTATTCATGGCCCAGATAGCCCCGCGCGGCGGCCTCGCGGTAGCCCTGCTGAATCTGGGCCAGCGGGCAGAGGCTGTCGAGAATCTGCAGGTGGCTGGAGCCCGGCTCATGCATGCCCGTCAGCAGGGCATTGACCACGGCAAAGCGGTGGCCGGGCTGAATTTTGAGCCAGGCAAGATCCGCACCGGGCCGCAGCTGCCCGCCGGTATTGGCGGCGGCAGCCTCCAGCGCCCGCAGCACCGTTGTGCCCACGGCAATAACGCGCCGGCCCGCCTGCCGGGTGGCGGCAATCTGTGCCACGGTCTGCGCGGGCAGCTCGTACCACTCCGCCAGGGGCAGCTGCTGATCGAGCTGGGCATCACCGGTGCTCGACAGGCCCGCACTGTGCAGCAAGGTGGCCAGCTGCACGCCCTGGGCCCGCCAGTGCAGCAGCAGCTGCCAGTTGAGGGCAAAGGAGGCACTGGGCGGCTCAGCCGAGATTGGCGGCCCGGCAAACACGGTCTGCTGATCCCAGAGGGCCAGCGGGGCGCTGTGGTAGGCGTACTGAATCGGCTGGCCGGCGGCATACAGCGCCGGCAGCAGATCCGGGCTCTCAAAGCGGATCTGCAGCAGGCGTTGATGGTCGACTGCCAGCACCTCAGCGCTGAGCGTTTCAGAGAAGATCAGGCGATCCCCCGCCAGGATCTCAGGCGCGGGGCCGCGCGCTTCGGTGGGCTGACGCCAGTCGCCGGCGCCAAAGCTGACGGCCTGCCAGTGGCGCAGATCCTGGGCTGAAGGGCCCTGAAAGGCCGCCAGGCGCAGCTCCAGCGGCGCACCGCTGCGGGCAATCGACCCACGCAAGCTGCCGGGCAGGGTGGCCGAGCGGTTGAGCACCAGCAGATCGCCGGGCTGCAGCACCTGCGCCAGGCCCTGCAACCGGGTATGTTCAAGCTGGCCCTGCGGGCCAAAGACCAGCAGGCGGGTCTGGTCATAGCGCCGGCTGGCGCTGGACGTGGTCTGAAGTGGGGTGTTTATCCGTGCTGTATTCATAAGGCCCTCCTGACGTGTTCAACATTGGGTGCCTGATGGGCCTGCACGCTTTCAGCAATCAGGCGGATCAAAGCCCCGGCCGCCTCCGCCGGGTCTTTGAGCTGGGTGGCATCGGCATCGGGCACGGCGGCAAAATGCATCGGCGTGGCCATATCGCCCGGATCCACGGCCAGAAAGTGCAGGCCCTGCTCAGCCAGCTCAGCGGCAAAAATGCGGGTCAGATGGTCCAGGGCGGCCTTGGACACACTGTAGGCCCCCCAGCCGGGGTAAGCGTTTATGGCCGCATCGCTGGAGATATTCACCACCGCGCCGGCGCCGCGCAGCAGCATGCCCGGTGCCAGGGCCTTGATCAGGCGAAAGGGGCCGATCAGATTGGTCTCCAGCACGGCCGCCAGATCTTCACAGGCGGTGTCCATCAGCAGCGGCATTGGCGTGGGCCCCAGGGTGCTGGCGGCGTTGATCAGCAGGTCAGGACTGCCCAGCCGCGATTCTACCGCCCCGGCCAGGGGGTAGATGGCGTTTTTGTCGCCGATATCGGCCTGAAAGGTCAATAAACCGGGGTGGGCCTGAGTCAGCGCGGCCAGGTCAGCCTGGGTGCGGTCCACAATGCCCACCCTGGCCCCCTGGGCCAGGTATTGCAGGGCCAGGGCTTTGCCCAGGCCCGACGTGCCGCCGGTAATCAGTATTTTGTCTTTCATACAATCATTCTCCTTTTGATGTGTGCAGACCGTCGGGGCCTGCGTTTGATAAAAAGAGTATAGCCGGGGAGTGTTTGATCATTGGCAAAGATGACCATATAATGACCAAAGGTTCAGATCTGAACAGGAGAAACCATGTCACAGCCCGCTGAAAACAGTCCCAATCATACCGCCAGCTACCTGGCCCAGAACCTGCGCTACCTGCGCCAGAAAAAAAACTGGAGTCAGCTGCAGCTGGCCCAGCAGGCCGGGGTGCCCCGCACCACCCTGACCCACATGGAGTCCGGCCAGGGCAACCCTTCGCTCAGCAATCTGGTCAAAGTGGCCGGCGCGCTGGGCGTGGGGGTTGAAGAATTGCTCTCGCGGCCGCGCTCGGCCTGCAGCCTGATACCCGCAGCTGATATTCCCCGCCGCCAGCGCCAGCAGGGCCGCATTCAGATTCTGCACCTGCTGCCCGACCCCCTGCGTGGCCTGGCGATTGACCGCATGGAGCTGGCCCCCGGCAGCACCCTCGGCGGGCAGCCCCACCTGCCGGGTACTAAAGAGTACCTCTACCTGCTGAGCGGCCAGCTGCGCCTTTACGTTTCCGGCGAGCCCTGGGATCTCAGCAGCGGTGACGTGCTGGCCTTTCCGGGCAACCAGGCCCACTCTTACCACAACCCTGGCAGCGTGCCGGCCAGCGCCCTGAGCGTGGTGATTCCCGTACCCGCCTCGCTCTGAACCCTGAACTGAGCCCTAAAAAGGCCGCACGTCGAGGCTGCGCAGGTAGCGGCCAAAGGCGTGCATGACCCAGAGATGCACCAGGGCCTGGCTGCGGTTGTAGATAAACCAGGGCAGGCGGGGCGTAAAATCGTGAATGGCGGCCAGCACGCAGTTACCGCCCAGCACCTCGCGAAACTCCAGCCGGCCGCGCAGGCCCGTATCGGTGCGGGCCAGCAGGCCGCCGGTAATGTAAAACAGGGCCCGGTCAGGGCTGCTGCGGCTCTCGGCGTAGCTCAGCTCCAGCAGGGGCCAGGGCAGGCCCAGCAGATAAAAGTGAATCACCCGCGCACCGTCGACCTCTACCCGCATCCAGGGCTTTAAAAAGCGCGGCAGCCAGATGGTGTACTTTTCGGCCACCCAGATCGCATTGCGCTGGGGCGGCAGGGGCAGGCGCTGGACCGAGCGCACGTCTTTGGCTGCCGCGTGGCGGATGCCGTCGCTGAACTGCAGGCTCTGGGTATAGGGGCCGCGGTGGCGGATGGCCCTGGGCGGCAGGCTGGGCCGAAACTGCTGCTGCTGATTAATGGCCTGTTTTAAGGCCGCCGGCAGGGGCAGACCCGGCAAATCCAGGGCCTGCTGCAGGCGCAGATCGCCCGCCACCATCGGGTCTTTGAGGCTTTCGATCAGGGGCATCACCAGTTCACGTGGCGCGCTGGCAATCAGCGAAACCCAGAGCCGCGACAACGCCGGCGAAATAAAGGGCACGGGCAGAATCCAGCGGCGCTTGCCCAGGGCACGGGCCGTGGCCCGCATCAGCTCCACATACGACACCACGTCCGGTCCGCCTACATCATAGGCCTGATTAAAATGTTCGGGCTGGCCCAGCACCTGCTTTAAAATCTGCAGCACGTCGTCGAGGGCAATCGGCTGGGTCTTTGAGCGGGTCCAGAGCGGGCAGAGCAGCACGGGCAGACGCCGCACCAGCTTTTCGATAATCTGAAACGACGAGCCGCGCGGTCCGATAATGATCGAGGCCCGAATACGCGTCACGGGCACGCCGTGGGCGGCCAGGGTGTGCTCCACCTCCAGGCGGCTGCGCAGGTGCCGCGAGAGCTGGCGGCTGGGCGGAATAATGCCGCCGAGATAGACAATCTGGCGGATGCCGGCATGGGCCGCCGCCCGCGCAAAGTTGTCGGCCAGAATCAGGTCCATATCCTGAAAGTTGCCCTGGGTCAGGCGGGCCATCGGCATCATGGAGTGCACCAGATAAAAGGCATAGTCCGCCCCGGCCAGGGCCTGCTCGGCCTGCAGCAGCGAAAAAAGGTCACAGTGCCGCCAGTGCAGGCCCGGCTCATCGGCCTTGGGGTGGCGCGTCAGCCCGATAATATCGCATTCAGGGCGCAGGGCTTCAATCAGGCGCGAGCCAATAAAGCCGCTGGCCCCGGCAATCACGACCCTTGGACGTGCGCCAACCATCAGCGTGCAGCCGCCATCAGTAGAGCAAATCCGCGTCCATTTTAAGGTCGCGTGAGCGCCGCTCCGGCGGCAGGTGCTTGTGCTGGCACATGGCGCGGGCATGTTGCAGGGCCCGGTGATTGGTCGGAAAGGCCAGGGCGTCCCAGGGAATCTCAGACCAGTCGAACAGGCCCACTTCGAGGCTTTCTTCGCCGGCGTAGATATGGGGGTGGCGCAGCTGGGCGAGGTAGATAATCTGCACCTGCGAAATGTGCGAGAGATTGTAAACTGCCAGCAGGGCCTCAATTTCGAGCTCCGCGCCGGCCTCTTCAAAGGCCTCGCGACAGGCTCCTTCTTCGGTGGTTTCTTCCAGCTCCAGATAACCTGCCGGAAAGGTCCAGTAGCCCACGCGGGGCGGAATCGCCCGGCGGCAGAGCAGCAGGCGATCCTGCCAGAAAGCCACCGCCCCGACCACCACCTGCGGGTTCTGATAGTGAATCTGCCCGCAGGCGCTGCAGACCGCCCGCAGGCGCTGATCGCCCGCCGGAACGATATAGCTGACCTGTGACCCACACAGACTGCAAAAACGCTGTTCCATGCACTTACCTCTGCTCAGCTTTTATCATAGCGCCCGCGGCAGGCAAAACTCAAGCACGGCGTTGCAAGGTCCAGAAGCGGGCTTACTTGGCTTCCATCCAGTTCAGGCCGCTGTGCACGTCCACTTTGAGGGGCACGCGCAGGGGCACCACCTGCTCCATGCGCTGCTGAATGCCGGGCACAATGACGTCAAGATCTGCTGCGGGGATTTCAAACAGCAGTTCGTCGTGCACCTGCAGCAGCAGGCGGGCCGAGAGTTGCTCGGCTTCAATCCAGGCCTGAATCTCAATCATGGCCTGTTTGATCAGATCCGAAGCACTGCCCTGCAGCGGGGAGTTGATCGCCATGCGCTCGTTCAGCTCACGGGTCATGCGGTTGGGATTGTTGATCTCCGGCAGCAGGCGGCGGCGGCCCGAAAGGGTTTCGACATAGCCGTGCGCGCGGGCAAAGTCGAGGGTCTGCTGCATATAGGCTTCAATGCCGCTGTAGCGCTCTTTAAAGCGCTGAATAATCTTGCTGGCCTCGCCGTTGGAGATGCCCAGGGTCTGGGCCAGGCCGTAGGCACTCTGGCCGTAGACAATGCCAAAGTTGGTGGTTTTGGCAATGCGGCGCATCTCGCTGCTCACCAGGGCGATATCGCTGAGGTTAAACAGCTCTATCGCGGTCTGGGCGTGAATATCGCGGTCAGCCTGAAAGGCCTCCACAAAGCGCGGGTCTTCTGAAAAATGGGCCAGCAGGCGCAGCTCAATCTGGGAGTAATCGAGGCTGACCAGGCGCAGCTCGGGGCTGCTGGCCACAAAGGCCTTGCGCATCTGGCGGCCCAGCTCGGTGCGAATGGGAATATTCTGCAGATTGGGCTCGGTTGACGAGAGTCGGCCGGTGATGGCCCCCAGCTGGTTAAAGGTGGTGTGCAGACGACCCGTGTGGCGGTTGACCAGCTGGGGCATGGCGTCAACGTAGGTGCTCTTGAGCTTGGCCAGCTGGCGGTACTCCAGAATCTGGTCGATTACCGGGTGAAAGGGCCGCAGCTTTTCGAGGATTTTGACATCGGTGCTGTAGGCCCCGGTTTTGTTCTTTTTGATGCCTTTACTGGGCAGGTTCAGATCTTCAAATAACACTTTGCTGAGCTGCTGGGGCGAGTTGAGGTTAAAGGGGGCTTCGGCCACCTGCATCACCTCGCCTTCGAGCTGGCGCAGCTGCACATCCAATTGCTGCGAGAGCTCAGCCAGAAAGGGCAAATCCAGCGCAATGCCGTTTTGCTCCATCTGCGCCAGCACGCTCAGCAGGGGCATTTCGATGGAGCGGTAGAGGCTTTCGCAGCCAGCTTTGGCCAGCAGCGGGGTCAGTTTCTGCTGCAGCATCCAGGTGGCTACGGCGTCAGCGGCGGCATACACAGCCGCCTGCTGCATCGGCACCTCGGCCATGGTGATCTGCTTGCGGCCGCTGCCAATCAAATCGCTGATGGGCTGCATTTCTAAGCCCAGATGGGTCCAGGCCAGCTCTTTGAGGCCGTGGCGGCTGTCGGGCTCCAGCAGATAGTCCAGCAGCAGGGTGTCGTCGCGCAGGCCTGTGATACTCAGGCCGTGCAGACTGAGCACATGCATATCAAATTTGGCGTTGTGGGCGCATTTGGGGCAGTCAGGATCGGCAAAGACCGGCTGCAGCAAAGCCAGGGTTTCAGACAATGGCAATTGCTGCGGGGCGTCTTCGGGCAGCTGGTGGCCAAAGGGCAGGTACCAGCTTTTGACTTCGCCAGACACTTCAGTGGCCAGCGAAATACCGATCAGATCCGTATCGAGGGGAATCAGGCCGCTGGTTTCGGTGTCAAAGGCAAAGCCCGCCTGCAGCTGCGGCAGCAGGGCTTCGACTTCGGCCAGGCTGGCGGGAATGTTTACTTCCGGGCGCAGCAGCGGGCGCTCGGTGGCTGGCGGCGTATCGGCCAGGACCAGCAGGTCGGCGTCACTGTTGCGAAAATAGCGCAGCAGTTCCGGCAGCTCGCGCTCAATGCTCTGAAACTCCAGCTCTTTGAGCAGGGCCATCAGTTCTGGCAGCTTCAGTTCGCCCAGGTGGGAGGCCTCGGCGTCAAAGTGTACCGGGGCGTCCAGCAGAATGCGGGCCAGCTTCTGGCTCAGCAGGGCGTCATCGTGGCCTGACTCAAGCTTGCTGCGCCACTTGCCGGGCACGCTGTCGGCTTTGGCGGCCACGGCGGCGTAAATGGCTTCGAGCGAGCCGTGCACGCGCAGCAGCTCCAGGGCGGATTTTTCGCCAATGCCGCGCACACCGGGAATATTGTCGGAGGCATCGCCGGCCAGGGCTTTAAAATCGACGACCTGCTCCGGGCGGTAGCCGTACTTCTGATAGACTTCTTCGGCGCCAAAATCGTCAAAGCGGCCGCTGTTGTCTTTGGCCGGCAGCAGAATGTGAATGCGTTCATTGATCAGCTGAAACAGATCGCGATCACCCGTCACCACCCGTACGTCATAACCGGCCTCAGCTGCCGTGACGGCCAGGGTGCCGATCAGATCGTCGGCCTCATAGCCCGAAAGCTGGTGCAGGGGCATGCCCAGCGCTTTGACCAGCTGCTGCATATAAGGGAACTGCAGAATCAGATCGTCGGGCGGGGGTTTGCGGTGGCCTTTGTAGTTGTCGTAGACCTCGTGGCGGTGGGTGGGGTCTTTGGTATCAAAACAGACCGCCAGCAGTTCGGGCTTGTAGCTGCGGATCAGATCAAAGAGAATGCGGGCAAAGCCAAAAACAGCGCCCGTGGGCAGACCCTGGCGGGTCTGAAAGCGGCGGGCCTGCATGCCATAAAACGCCCGGTAGGCAATGGCGTGGCCGTCAATCAGGAAGAGGGTTTTATGCTGCATCATGCACTGCATGGTAACACAGGCATTTCGGCAAAGTGTGACAAACGTGTTTGCAAAGACGGCGTTTATTCGCTAAGATTTTATATAGTAGGGCATAGATCTGCGCATCGCGTCAGCAGATGTCCATTGGGTCAAAAAACCCAATTGGTTTCAGACAACAAAAAAAAATCGGAATCGTGTGCTTTTTGAGTTACACTATGAAGAGATTCTTAACTGAGCGACGGTTTGTAGAAGTGAGCTGCAAGACTGGCGAATGATGATTGAAGGATTACCAGGTAACCACCAGCCTGCCAACGCGGCAGAAGTTGACAGATTTCTGGAAGATTTTAACCAGAAGTGTGTTGAATTTGGCTATTATTGTGATCAGTACATGCGCGAAGAGATCAACATCGGAGATATCACGCGCCACCTGTCTGAAGCCACGGCGGATGCTGAGATGTATTTTGCCGAAAACAGCTTCAACATGAACCTGGATCAGCTGCAGCGCTACGGGGTCATTCAAAAAACTCTCGACAACATGACCGTACAGCTGTTTGAAACCGAAATCAAGCGCAACAAAAACGTGATCAGCGAAGCTCTTAAAAACGGTGAGTATTTTATTGTGGGCCTGACCTATAACTCGGTCAAATCTTCGGTGTACATGATGTACAGCAAGCAGAAAATCAAAACCGAGCAGAACCAGAAACTGGCCGAGCTGGAGCAGGAGCAGGAAGCCACCCAGAGCATGATCAAGGTGCTCAAGGCCGTGGAGTCCACGGTGCATGTGGATACCCTGGCCCAGGTAGACTACCAGCGCGTGCAAAAGGCCCTTGAAATTTACGTCAACTACTTCAAAAATGCTGCCCATGTCTCGACCAAAGCCGCCTGCGACGAACGCTTGTTCCGCCTCTTTGGTGAGCACGTTGACTTTATGAAAAACAACAATTTTGGCGGCGACAACGCCACGGCCGCCATGCATTTTGCGATCTGCTGCGATACCCTGCAAACCCTGGCCCAGACCGAGGATCAAAAACAACGTCTCAACCAGTGGCGCGCTCTCGCCCTTTAAGGTTCATGCACGCTTGCAAAGCAGCCGGTTTATTGGCATGTGCTGCGGCGTTGCTGCTGAGCGCCTGCCCGGCCAGCGAAGAACCGACCAGCACCCCGTCCACGGCTGAGACGCAGGCCCGCCAGGAGCCTTTGCCTTCGGCGGCTCCGGGTCAGTTTCAGGGCCTGCTGGTGGCAGCAGAGGGTTTTCAGACCTTTAAAGCCTGTGGCAGCCAAAAAGAAGTCTGGGTGGAAGATCAGACCGCCGCACAGGCCCTGGCTGCCAGCTATGCTGAGCTGCATCCGATGGAGCTGGAGCCGGTGCTCCTGGTGGCCAGGGGTGAAATCAAAAGTACTGAGGGACTTGAAGGCTTTGCCCGCGACTATGAAGAAGCGCTCTTTGTCAAAGAGATTCAGCGCCTGCAAAGCTGGTGGGAAGATACCCGCTGTTTCAGCGTAGATTTTATGGCCAGCGGCAGCGGGCCGGACTGGTCGCTGAAAGTGCTGCATGATGGCGATGTGTTTTTTAAGTCCGAAGAGAGTGATTTCCCTTATGTCGAAACCCTGGCCTACAGTGCGCCAGAGCAGCAGGGCAACAGTTGGCGCTTTCGTTTTCGCTACCGCACCCCCCAGCCTGAAACCCTCGACGGCGAGCTGATTCAGGAGCGTTGCAGCCATGCCGGCAAAGAATACCCTTACCGGGCTGAAATTCAGTTCCGGGGCATGACTTACAGCGGCTGCGCTGAGAAATTCTGACTATTTGAGCGAAGAGGCCAGGTCCATATACCACTGGCCCTGTTCTTTTTTAAAATACAGAATCATCTCGGGGCTTTTGTGCTGGTCACTGTTGAGCAGCTTGACCTCACTTTTGACGTGCACCCGTGCGCGCTCACCGCTGCTGTCGAGATCGCTGGAGACCACTTCATAGGACTGTAAATCCAGTACTTCAGGCTTGATTTTGAACAGGCGCTCAATCAGGCGGGCAATATCGTATTGGTCGCGCTGTTCGGGCAAGCTGTACTGTTCAGCGGCTTTAAAGTCCTTGTATTTGATGTCTTCCATAAAGGAGCGGGCCTGGCTGACCAGCTCTTTGGCGTCACCTGAAGCCAGGACGGCCAGGGGCGCCTGCCCAAAAGGCGAGGACTGCAGGTAGACATACGCGCCTCCCACCAGGCCGAGCAAGGCCAGTATTACCAAACCAATTTTCACAGGGGCTCTCCGCTTCTTTTTTTATGCATTGTAACGAAAAAACGACAGATTCGCTATAATGACTGCGGTGCGCAAAGCCCATACAGGCGGCATGCGTCTGAGTCTGTTGCAGGAGAAGCCCGATGTCTGTCCGTTATCTGATCGCTCCCCACACCCCCCGTGCCCAGGATCGGCTGGCTGAAGCCCTGCTTTCAGCCCTGGACAAAACCCTCACCCTGAAGCTGGAGTACAGTCAGCCGGTTCAGACAGCCGTGCCAGAGCTGCATTATGCTCTGCGCAAGCGTCTGCTGCTGCAACCCCGCATTCAGCTCTGGAGCGATGCGCCGACGGGCTACCGGCCCCATCCGCTGCAGTGGAACATTCTCTGGGCCCCGCCGCTGGCCGACAGCCTGCCTGACTGCGACGAAATCTGGGTTCACAGCCCGGCGGAGCAGACCCACTGGCAGCAACAGATTCCTGAATGCCAGGTGACGCTTCTGTCTGCGGCAGCGGCTGTACCCATCTGGCCCGACGCCAGCGCGCTGCCGGTTGAAATCAGCGAACCCCAGGTGGTGCTGGCAGCCAGTGCCGACCGCGACCCTGAACTGCTGTCACAGATTCTGAAGACTTATCTTACGGCCTGCGGCCAGCAGGAAGACAGCGTGCTGGTGCTGCATCTCAGCGGCGAAAACGCTGATCCCGAAGCCTTGCTGCTGAGCCAGCTCGAAGCCTGCTGTGCGGAGCTGCAGCTCAACCTCGACAGCCTGAATATTGCCACCTGGATTGGGCCGCTGGAGTCTGCGGCCTATCTGGCTTGTTTGCAGCGGGCCCGGGTGTTGCTGGCGCCGGCCACAGTCGCTGAGGCCCACGAGGCCCGCGCAGCCGGCAAAGCGGTGCTGGGTTTTGACTTTGACCAGGGCGCTCCCTGTGCCTGGCGGGCCGAAGAGCTCACCTCGGTCCTGCAGACATCCTCTGCCACCGCCAGCGCGCCTGATCTTGCACCTGATTTTGCGTGCCTGGCTGATGCGATCCGCCAACGGCTCCAGCACCTGCTCGACAGTGTTGACTTTGCCGCCCGCGAAGCCCACTGGCGGGCAGAGCAGGCCCGCGCGGCCGAAGAGGCTGGCCGCAAACAAAAGTACAGCCTGTTTCACAGCGATTACAACAGCCAGGAAATGGCCAGCCGCCGCCAGTGGCATTTGCGCTATGCCAAACTGTTTCAGGCCGCACCTGGTGATGTGCTCGATATCGGCTGCGGCTCCGGCATTTTTCTGGAGCTGATGCGCGAGCTGCAGTTGCCGGCCTGTGGCATTGATCCCGACCCGGACATGGTGCGGGTCTGCCAGGATCTGGGGCTGGAAGCCCTGGCCGGTGATGAGCGCCTGCTGCAGGACTTTCAGCCTGAGAGCCTGGGGGGTATTCACGCCAGTCACATTATTGAGCATATTGACGGGCAGCGGGCCATTGCCCTGATCGAGAACGCCCGCCAGGTCCTGCGGCCCGGCGGCCTGCTGGTGATTCGCACGCCCAACTGGCGCAATGCCTCGGTGCGTCATGAGGGCTTCTGGCTCGATATTACCCACGTGCGCCCCTACCCTTTGCCCCTGCTGAAGCAGGTGCTCGAAGACGCCGGTTTTGAAATCGCTCAGGCCGGCTTTGAAGAATTTGGCTGGAACGACACCTATCTGGTCGCCCGCCAGCCCGGAGGTTAAATGATGTCAAGCAAAACCCTGATTCTTGGATTCACCGGTCTGGCCTGTCTGGCCGGGGCCGGTCTGCTGCGCCAGAACAGCCCGCCACCCCAGGAGCCGGTCATGGCCATCCAACAGGCCTGGCGGGCGCATCAAAGCCCTCTTTCTGAAGCCCTCTCTGAATCCGAAACTGCCCGACCGGCGCCCAGCAGTAGTCCTTTGCCTTCAGCTTCGGCAACAGCCAGTGCCACGCCAGTGCCTTCCGGCAGTCCCTCAGCCAGTCCTTCCCCGACACCCTCTCCCGCTCCTGCTGGCAGCGCTTCCCCCACCCCCTTTCCGGCGGCCAGCACTCCCCAGGAGTTGCACCAGAAAGCGATTGTGGTCGATACCCATGTTGAAACCCCCTTTTTGATCAGCGAAAAAAACGTCAGACTGCGCAGCAACAGCGGCCAGGTCAGCCTTGATAAACTGCGTGAAGGCGGCGTGGATGTCGTCTTTTTCTCGATTTATGTCAACCCGTACAAGTACAAGGATCAGCCCCGCAGCCAGGCCGAAAAAATTATCGGGCTGCTGCGCAAAGAAATCGACGCCAATGCCGACCTGATCGAACTGGCCACCTCCCATGCCGATATTCAGCGCATTGTGGCCGCTGGCAAAATCGCCGGTCTGATGGGTATGGAAGGGGCTGATCCGATTGGCGAAAGCCTGAATAATATCGACCATTTTTATAAGCTGGGCGTGCGCTATCTGGGGCCGACCTGGAGCACCCACACCCTGATGGGCGACAGCTCTGGTCCGCCCAAACCCCGCTGGAACGGCCTGAGCAAGTTTGGTAAAATGGCCGTGGAGCGCATGAACCAGCTGGGCATGCTGATAGATGTTTCCCATTTGTCAGATGCGGCTTTTAAAGACGTGCTGACGCTCAGCAAGCAGCCGGTCATTGCCTCTCACTCGGCTGTGGACGGCGTACGCAACCACGCCCGCAACTTCAGCGACGACATGCTCAAGCTGCTGGCGCTTAATGGCGGTGTCACGGGCATTGTGTTTTATGGCCCCTTTCTGGATGCCAGTGGCAAGGCGGATCTCAAGCGGGTGGTTGACCATATTGACCATGCGGTCAAGGTCGGCGGTATTGACCATGTCGGGCTGGGCTCTGACTTTGATGGTCTGGATCTGCCCCCGCCCACGGGCCTCGAAGATGCCCGGCGCTTCCCGGCCATTACCGCTGAGCTGAAAGCCAGAGGCTACAGCAACGCGGATGTTTACAAAATCCTGGGCGCCAATTTTATGCGGGTCTTTGCGCAGGTGCTCAAAGACTGAACGGCGTTTTGCGTTTGCTGGCGGATGCGGTATTCTGAAAACGGCAGCGGGTTTCAGCAGCGTCACCCTGCCTATGTTTGAGAATGATGCGTGGAAGAAAAGGGAAGCGGTATGACAGACACCGGGCTCGCACATATCCGGGATCGCGAATTACAGGCCAGAGTGCTGCAGGAAGGCGTGCTGGACACCCAGGCCCTGCAGGCCATTTTCAGTCAGCAAAACCAGCGTTATCAGCAAAGTCAGGCCGCGCTGGCCGGACCACTGTATCAGGTTCATCTGGGTTTGCATCAACTGCAAATTAAACAAAGTGTGGATCTCACGCCCATCAACACCCTCTCGCTGGTGAGCCAACAGCGTCAGGAGGTGGAGTGGCAGTTCTGGGGCCGCCAGCTGCTGATCCTCAATCCGGCGGATCCACAGCAGGTGGACGCTTATAAATGGCGACCCGGCGCAGCGATCGGCCTGAGCCTCAGTGCAGACGGCCCGTATATTCATCTGCCCGATCTGGCCGATCAGCCGCAGCTGATGCACAGCAACAGCCTGCTGGATCCGCGCAGTGCCCGCAGCGGCCTGCAGCACGGTCCCTATGACCTGTTTATTGCCCACAATCACCAGCTGATTTGTGTCAGTGACCGGGCCGCAGGGGATGTACACCTGATTGATCCCGACAGCTATCAGGTCAAAGGTATTTTTACCCTGCGCGACAAAGCCAGTCAGAAAGCCCTGCTGATCGCCCCTGACCCGACCCGCCAGCGTCTGTTTTTTGTGGACCAGCAGCAGGCCCGGATCGGCATTCTGGACTATGCTGAGGGCATTCAGGAAGATCTCTTGCTGGAAGGCCTCAAACCGGTGCAGCTGGCCTTTGACGGCCAGTTTTTGTACGCCCTGATCGCCGAACCCGATCCCTGCTTGATCAAATGGGATGCCGAAAGCCTCAACGAGCTGGGGCGGCAGACCTTGCCACAGCCCCTTTACAGCCAGCAGCAGGGCTGTGCGGCCAATCCCTTTGCGCTCTCACCCGATGGCCAGCATCTGGTGGTTTTGCTGGGCAAAAACCCGGATACCGTGCTGTGCTGGCTGCAGACCGACACGCTGGCCATCAGCGCCAGTCACGATCTGGCCGGCAAGCCCCTGCCGGTGATGATGAGCTTTGCCCGGCCCAACCCCTTGCAGCAGCACCGCAAGCATCTGGCTGAACTCTTGCTGGAACAGGGCGTTCTGGAGCGGCAGACCCTGCTGAACTGGTTCCCGCCACCGGATACCAGCCAGGAGGACTTTGACACCGAGCTGGAGATCATTGGCCCGGAGACCGTGATCGTCGCCGAGGAGTTGCCCCAGCCTGTACCCGCAGCCCAGCCGCTCAGCCAGCGTGAGCAGGATGCGGCCCTGCTGTTTCTGTCGCCGATTGAGCGCCTGTCGTCTCTGCCTGAGGCCCGCAAGGCCGATAACCTGCCCCTGCCCGAAAGTGCTGAGGCCGACATTGTGATGATTCTGAGCGGGGCGTTTTACCAGCAGACCCAGGTTGACCTGAGTGCGCACCCCGAAGCCATGGCCCTGCTGCGGCAGAAAGCCCGTGAATACCGCATTGCGCTGCAGGATCATGATGTCCTGCCGGTGGAAATTCCCGATCTGGTTGACGGCCAGCGCCTGCGTACGCTGCTGCTGCGCGACTCGATTCTGACCCTGCTGGAGCTGCGCGGCACGCCGGAGCGCTATCCCTACGATACCCCGCCCACGCACTGCCCGGCCTGCCGTTCACCCCTGCTCGGCCGCTGGGACTGTGAGTCCTGTGGTCTGGAGCTGCTCAGCCCGGAGCGGGCCCGGGCCCGTCGGGTGGCGTCAGCGACCTCGCGCACCTGGTTGCCGCCGGGTATTTTTGCCATCACCGACGTGCAAAGCGGTCGCCTGCTGTTGGTCAATACCCAGCGGCACGAATACGTCACCTGGCAGATTGACTTTCGCTACCTGCCCGGAACCAAACAGCCCTGGGACAGCCTCTGGCTTGAAGACATGCATATCCTGCTGACCGATCGCGGCGCCAACCGCGTGCTGGAGTGCGACCAGGCCGGGCGCATTCACTGGGAGCTGAACACCGAAGAACACCCTGAACTGCGCCTGATGCAGCCTGTCAAAAGCACCTGCCGCACTGAAGGAGGCGAGCGCCGCTACCTGATCGTGGATCAGGGGCATCACCGCATTCTGGAAGTGGATCAGGAGCACAAACTGCACTGGCATTACGGTATTCGTGGAGAGGCCGGCTCAGATATTCATCACCTGTACCTGCCCAGCGACGTGCACTACACGCACGAAAATACCTATCTGATCGCCGATACGGGCAACGATCGCGTGCTCGAAGTTTCCGGTAAAAACGTGGTCCGCACCTGGGGCATGCAGCACAGGCTCTCCCGGCCGGTCTGGGCCCAGCGCCTGTTTAATGGCCATACCCTGATGGTAGACGCTGGCAACTACCGTCTGCTGGAGTTTGACCACCAGGACGAAGTGGTCAGAGAAACCGTATACTTTAAAGAAGGCATGGATGAGCGCTTTGATATCTCACATCCGCTCAAGGTTATGCGCCGTGAAAACCAGAATATTGTGCTGATTGACAGCAATCGCCTGATGGAAATTGATCCCCTCAGCAAACAGATTGTCTGGTTCTCCTTTTTGCATGATCTCAAGCTGCAGCTGCATCTGCCCGATCGCCTGCAGCAGCCGACCATCAAAGTGCCAGGCCAGAGTGAAGCCTTTGAAAACTTTGACCCCGTCAATGCCGAGGAAATGCCTACCCTGCGCCGGGCCCTGCAAAAGGTTTCGTTGTTTAAGGACGCCTCACCGGCCTTTTTTCAGAGTCTTGAGAGCAAGCTGCGCTTTCGCAGCTACAGCGCTGGCGAGGTGATTCTGCGCAAAGGCCAGAGCTGGCACAGCTTTTTTATTGTGCAATCCGGTCAGGTGGTGGCCATTTCGGGTCAGGAAGACAGCCAGCGCATGCTGCTCGGCCCCGGTGATCACTTTGGCCTGATGGGCATTATCTACCCAGAACCGCGCAGTTCAGCGATGCATTGTGAGCATGACTGCGGTCTGTACGTCCTCGACAAGCGCGATTTTGACGGCCTGCTGCAAAACTACCCCCAGATTGCCGCTGAAGTGCAGAAACTGGCCGGTGAACGCCTGCTGATGGCCCGCCTGCGTCAGACCCCCAAGAGCCAGCAGGCGGCAGAACGTCTGCAGAGCCTGATGCAGACCCACCGTGAGCGTGCCCAGCAGCGCCTCAAAAAGGTCACTGGCAGCCTCAAAGCGCCGGGCCAGAAGGCTGCGCCGCGCCAGCTGAACTACAGCGATACCGAACAAAAGGTGATCCTGGCCGCCCAGAGCGAAGGGCTCAGCTGCCTGGAGCTGCATATTCTGCTCAAGGTCAATACCCGCATGAAGGCGGCCCGTGTGACCCTGATTGCCGCCGTACTCGAACGCCTGGGCACCATTATTCGCTCTGATCCCAGCGCTGAGGATCTGCAGGAAGAACGCTTTGGTCAGCAGGTGGTCTTTACGGTGCTGACAGCCCAGCCCCCGGAGCAGATTGCCGAAGATGTCTGCGCACTCTCTGACGTGCTGAAAGTGGATGTATTGCCGGTGGAACTGCAGCCGGCATGAGCCTGCACAGTGAGAGCGTGCCCAGACTGGCTGCTGCACTGCAGGTGCAGCAGCTGAGTCAGAAAAAGGGGGGCAAGGTCATTCTGGGCCCCGGTCTGGGCTTCACCGTCAAAGCGGGTGAGTTTGTAGGCCTGCTGGGCCCTTCGGGATCAGGCAAGTCAACCCTGCTCAAAGCCTGCTGTGGTCTCGATAAGCCCAGTCAGGGTCAGGTGCTGCTGGATGGTCAGGACCTCTACCAGCACCTCAGCCTCTGGCGCGAAAAAATTGGCTATGTGCCCCAGGATGATATTATTCATACCGAGCTGAGCGTGGAAAAGGCCGTCAGCTACGCCGCCCGCCTGCGGCTGCGGTCCGATTTGCCGGTGGCCACGCGCAATGCCCTGGTAAGCCGGGTGATTCATGAAGT
The DNA here is from genome assembly GCA_015272195.1 of Candidatus Sericytochromatia bacterium. Taxonomy (GTDB): domain Bacteria; phylum Cyanobacteriota; class Sericytochromatia; order UBA7694; family UBA7694; genus JACYMC01. The sequence continues at coordinate 19,890 of JACYMC010000169.1, read as the reverse complement.
AGGGTTGCAGGAGCGCCGGCAACTGCGCATCAAAAAGCTCTCAGGCGGGCAGCGCAAGCGGGCCTCGGTGGCCGTGGAACTGCTCAGTCGCCCGGCAATCCTCTTTCTGGATGAGCCCACATCGGGGCAGGATCCCCAGCTGGAAGAATCCATGATGCAGCTGTTTAAAAGCCTGAGCCGCGAGGGCACCAGCGTGATCGTGACCACCCACGCCATGGCCAGTGTGGAGCTGCTGGACCTGGTGGTGCTGCTGCAGGCCGGGCAATTGGTGTATATGGGCCCCCCGGCAGAGATGCTGGACTTTTTTGACTCCCGGTCTTATGAAGGGGTCTATAAAATTCTGGCCAAATCCACACCGGGCGAATGGCTGCAACGCTACCGCCAATCCCCATTTTACAGCTACACCACGAGGACCCCATGAGCCAGAACAAACCCCGTGCCAGCACGATTTATCAGGCCAATGTGCTTTCAGAACGCTATTTTGATGTGATGCTCAGCGATCCGGGCAGCCTGCTGCTGATGTTTCTGCAGCCGCTGGCCGTGGCCATCTGTATCGGGTTGGTCTGGCAGGGCGGGCGCACCACCGGTACGCTCTATTTTGTGCTGATTTTTTCGGCGATCTTTTTTGGCTGTGTCAACGCCTGCCGCGAAATTGTCAAAGAAACCGCGATTTTTCAGCGCGAGCGCCTGGTGGGCTTGCGCATTACCCCCTATATTCTCTCGAAAATCTGGGTTTTAAGCGGTCTGGGACTGGCCCAGACTCTCCTGTTTTACACGGGCGTGCGCTACTTTTTAAGCCTCGAAGGCGGTATGCTGACCTTATTATTGACCCTTTACCTCTCCCTGCTGGCGGGCACGGCCCTGGGGCTGGTGATTTCAGCGGCCGTCAGCAGTGATGTGATGGCCCTGGCGCTGGTGCCGGTCTGCCTGATTCCGCAGCTGCTGTTCTCAAAAATGGTGATGCCGCAGAAGGCCCTGACCGGTATGGTGGCCTGGCTCGAAAAGAGCATGATTGTGCGCTGGAGCTACCAGGCCATGGAAGAAGTGGTGGCGAAATCGCCGGCCTGGGGCACCTGGCTGGAGGGCATTGCCGTTCTGCTGATGATGAGCGTGCTGCTGACCCTGTTCAGCGGCCTGATTTTAAGACTGAAGGTGAGTTGAATGTTTTCTGTCTGTGTTTTTTGTGGCTCCGCAGCGGGCCAGGCAATCCCTGTCAGTGCGCCAGGTCCGAATCCCTGGCTGCCGGTGGCTGTGGCCACGGGCCGTTTGCTGGCAAGCCAGGGCTGGCGGCTGGTTTACGGGGGCGGTAAAACCGGTCTGATGGGGGCGCTGGCCAATGCCTGTCTGGCCGCCGGCGGCGAGGTGATGGGCATTATGCCGACTCAGTTGGTGCAGCGCGAGCGGGCCCACAGCGGCCTGCAGCAGCTGGAGGTGGTGAGTGACCTCGCGACCCGCAAAGCCCGCATGATCGCCGAGTCAGACTGCTTTCTGACCCTGCCGGGCGGTCTGGGCACCCTTGACGAGCTGTTTGAGGTGCTGACATGGCAGCAGCTGAACCTGCATCAGAAACCCAGCGTGATCTTTAACGCCGAAGGCTTGTATAACCCGCTCAAAGCGCTGTTTAAAGCGCAGCAGGAAGCGGGTTTTATTCATAGCCCGGCCACCCTCTACTGGGTCAACGATGCTGAGGGTCTGCAGGTCCGTCTGCAGCAGTTGGCGGGGGCCGGTCATGTTTGATATCGTCAGCCTCGGTGGGGCTACCCAGGATGTCTTTGTGCGCTCTGAAGGTGCACAGGTGCTGCGCGTCAGCGACCGTCAGCACGACCGCGCCTGGATTGGCTTTGACTACGGTGCCAAAATTCCGGTCGAGACCATTGCCTTTATGGTGGGCGGCGGGGCCACCAATACGGCGGTGGCGTTCAGCAAACTGGGGCTGCGCAGCGCCTGTGCCGCCAAAGTCGGGCAGGATAACGCCGGCGATGCGGTACATCAGACCCTGCAGGCAGCGGGCGTCAGTACCGAATTGCTGGTCCGGGCGCAGGGGCAAACTGGTTATTCCGTCGTGCTGACCAGCTACGAAGGAGAGCGATCGATTCTGGTTTTCAGGGGGGCTAATGAGACCCTCAGCGTTGCGGATCTCAACTGGGAATTGCTGCGCCAGACCCGCTGGCTGTACCTCTCATCCCTGAGTGGTGCGGCGGCAGATATTCTGCCTGAAGTCTTCAGCTTTGCCCGGCAGCACAGCATTCAGGTGGCCTGGAATCCGGGCTCTGCCCAGCTGAAGCTGGGGCTCGAAGTGCTCCGTCCCTGGCTGCAGCAGGTTGACCTTTTGTTTCTGAACAAAGAAGAAGCCGCGCTGCTGACGGGCCAGCCGCTGCTTAAACCGGCGGCTGAGCATCTGCGCCAGCAGCCGGCGCATCCGGTGCGACCGGGCTTTATGTATGATCTCGACACCCATCTGCAGACCCTGCGTCAGCAGGTGCGGCAGGCGGTGATCATTACTGACGGTCCGCGGGGGACCCAGGTCTATGATGGCATACAGGTCTGGCTGATGCCTGTGTTTCCGGTCAAGGTGCGCGACGTGCTGGGGGCCGGCGATGCTTTTGGGGCGGGCTTTACAGCGGCCTGGCTCACACAGCCCGATCCGGGACAGGCCCTGCGTTGGGGCAGCGCCAACGGCGCGGGCGTAGTGACCGACCCTGGCGCCCACAACGGTCTGCAAACCCGCGAAAGTCTGCAGACCCTGCTTCAGGCGCATGCCGGCATTCAGCCACAGGCTTACGCGCTCAAAGCTTAAAAGCCATCCTTCCAGGCCCGCAGAACCCGAAAGACTTCTGCCGGATCTGAAGGGTCCAGGCCGGGTTCACGGGCGCTGGCGGCAGCGATGACGGCTGGCTGATCGCAGCGCAGAAAAGGATTGCTGCGCAGCTCCTCGGCCAGGGTACTGGGGGTTGAGGTGCCCTGCAGCTGTGCTGAACGCGCTGTAATGGCGGGGTTGCCGGGTTCAACGGCTTGGGCAAAATGCAGGTTGCTGCGGGTGTATTCATGGCCAAAAAAACAGCGGGTGGTGGCGGGCAGCGCGGCCAGACGTTGCAGCGACGCCTGCATCTGGGCTGCTGTTCCCTCAAAGGTGCGACCACAGCCTGCGCCAAAGAGCGTATCGCCCGTAAACAAAGCGTCCTGAAAGTGGTAAGAAACGGCCCCGCGGGTGTGGCCCGGATTGTGAATCACCCGGCCCTGCAGCTGGCCCAGCTGAACGTGCTGGCCGTCCTCCAGGAAATGGGTCTGCCCGGCAATGCGTCCCCGGTCACTGGCATGGCCCCAGATCTGCAGTGCCGGGAAACGGGCTTTGAGCCCTTCGTTGCCGCCGGTATGATCCCAGTGGTGATGGGTATTGAGCACCACATGCAGGGGCAGATGATGGGCAGCAAGAACCGCCAGAATGGGCTCTGCTTCTGAGGGATCCACGACCCCGACCTGCTGGCTGTCTTCGCAGATCAGCAGATAAGCATAATTGTCTTTAAGGCAGGAAATGGGCAGAATTTTCATGCTTTGCTCCTTTTATTGCTTTCATCGCATTTGCCGATTCTGTTACAATGCTAAGAAATTGAGTTGGAGAAAACTGGATGCGCCATTCATTGTATCAGTTAAGCCGAATTGGCTGCCCCGTGCTGACGGCGCTGAGTCTTTCGCTGGGCGCCTGTACCCCTTCTGAAACACCCCCGACCGGTATTCAGAGCCCTGTTGTCATGCGTCCGGCACCCCGACCTGCAGCCGCACCCCTTAAACCCCGCAGCATGAAGCTGCGGGTCAAAATTGACGCCAGCCTGCTGCGGGGCTTTGGTATTCAGCAACTCAACGACTGTGTGCAGGCCGTCAGTGACATTGAAAATCAGGTGTTTATTCCTGACGTTCTTACCCCCGAGCAGAGCAGCGCACTGCAGGCCGACGGCATCACGGTAACAGAAGAAGCGGGGCAGACCCTGCTGAGCTTTACCTCGACGCTGCAGGAGCCGGGCGCTGAAGAGCTGGGGCTGGAGTTTACGCTTGAGAATTTGCCGGTGGGCACCTTTGCCGGGCGCACCACCCTGCGCGACAGCGCCGAAACCGAACTGGGCTTTCTCAATTACACCCTGACCATTACCGAAGGGGCTGGGACCACGGTAGACGTTAACTTTTCAGCCCTTGAAGAAGAATCCGGGATTGCCAGCTGCCCCAAAATGGGCGTGACCGTTTCAGGCGCCACGCTGGTTGAAGCCGGCGGCGATATTATTCCCGCCGTTTTGATTGGTCCTTCAGCAGAACCGACCCCCACCCCTGCCACTGAGCCACCGGTGTTTGGCGGCTTCAGTCCCAGCACGGGCTATCCTCTGACACAAGTCACCATTACCGGCAGCAATCTTGATGCCGTCACGGCTGTACGCTTTGGCGCGCTGCCTGCCGCCTCCTTTAACCGCGTCAGTGCTACCGAGATCACTGCCCGTGTACCCAATCTCAGTGCACCCGCGGCGATTACCCTGATCAACGCTGCGGGCGAAGCCACGTCGGTCGGTGAATTTACACCGCTTGAAGGTGCCCGGCGTATTTATATCAAGCCGGGTGGCACAGGTGATGGCAGCAGCTGGGTCGACGCCCTGGGCAACCTGGCGATTGCCATGGCCGCGGGGCGCCCGGGTGACGAGCTCTGGGTGGCGGCAGGAACCTATACGCCTACGTCCCCCGGCGGCAGTCGTCTCATTAGTTTTGTTCTGACGCCAGGCATTACGGTCCTTGGCGGCTTTAACGGCACCGAAACCCTGGCCGAAGAACGCGACTGGGAAGCCAATCCCACCATTTTATCTGGCGATCTCAACGGCAACGATATCTATGGAGAAGACAGCCCGGTGGCATTACAGACTTTGTCTGACAACAGCTTCCATATTCTCAGAGGGGGTCAGGACGCCATGCTGGACGGCTTTACCATCCGGGGCGGAACGGCCCTCAGCTCACCCCCCCGCAACCAGGGCGGCGGTATGCTCAACAGCAGCAACCCCACCCTGCGCAATCTGATCTTCGAAAACAATACGGCCCTTTTTGCCGGCGGCGGCATGGCCAATATCAATAACGCCAGTCCCAGCCTCGAAAACGTGACCTTTCGCTTTAATGACGCCAGCAGCGGCGGGGGGATGTACAATGGCCCCAACACCAATGTCAGCATGAATCAGGTCACCTTTTTTTCTAATGCCGCCAGCCAGGGCGGAGGTCTTTTTAATGAGGGTGCCTCACCCAGCATTACCCTCAGCAGCTTTGCCAATAACAGCGGCCGTCAGATGGGCGGCGGCATGTGCAATCGGCGTGGCGCTTCACCCACTTTGATGCAGGTGGTGATGACTGAAAACGTCGGTGGCCTTGGGGGGGCCATGTATAACAACGAAAGCGCCAGCCCCAGCCTGGCCCAGGTGGTCATTGGCGGTAATTTTGCTGACAATGGCGGTGGTATCTATAACTACAACGGCTCTTCGCCGACGCTGGAGCAGGTCACTGTCGAAGACAATCAGGCCACCTTTGTGGGTGGTGGCATGTATAATTATCAGCGCTCTTCGCCCAGCGTTCACCGCAGCGCTTTTGTCAATAACGTGGCTGGTGCTGAAGGCGGCGGCATCATGAACCGCAGCAACAGCAATCCCGAGATCACCAATGTGCTGATTTACGGCAATCAGTCTTCACGCGCAGGCGGCATGGGCAACTTTAATCATGCTGACCCGGTGCTTCGCCACGTCACCATGTATGATAATCAGGCCGAAGAAGGGGCCGAAATGTTTAATACGCTTCTGGCCAATCCGCAGATTTTCAGCTCCATTATCTGGAACGATAATGCCAATGCCGTCATGCACTTCAACACCCTGTTGCAGGTAACCAGTTCATTAATCAAAGGCCTCGACAATATTGAGCACACGGGCTTTGGCAACATCAATATTAACCCGCAGTTTGTGGACTATACCAATGCGGCGGGACCTGACGGCGTGTTTATGACTGCTGACGACGGCCTGCGCCTGAGTAATACCAGTCCGGCACGCAATTTTGGCTGGGGTGTGGGCATGCCCACTCTGGATATTGTGGGGCTCACCCGTGAAACACCGCCTGAAATGGGCGCTTACGAAGGTGACTACGAAACCGTTCTGCAGCCCCTGGGCATTACGGATATCGAAGAGGGGACAGGTCTTGAGGTCGAAGCCGGTGATATCATTACGGTGGCCTACGTGGGCACAGTTGAAAACAGCGGTACGACGCTCGATAGCAGCAACTCCTTTACCTTCACCATTGGTGTGGGTGGCGTGATTCCGGGCTGGGATCAGGGTCTGATTGGTATGAAAGCTGGAGGAACACGTCAACTGGTCATTCCACCCCACCTGGGTTATGGCGATGGTGCCATTGATCTGGGTTACGATCCGGCGTCTAATCTGATCTTTGTAATCAACCTGCTCGACGTCCAGAAGCCTTAAAAATCAGGTATCATACAGTACATTCGTCAACCCCCTGAAGGAAATATTCAATCATGGCTAAAATTACGCCTCGCGCAAGCGATTATTCCAGATGGTATCTGGATATCATCAACCACGCCAAACTGGCCGATTATGCTCCCGTCAAGGGCTGTATGGTTATTCGTCCCAATGGCTACGCCCTTTGGGAGAACATGCAACGTGTGCTGGACCAGATGTTCAAAGATACCGGGCATGTCAACGCTTATTTTCCCATGTTTATCCCTGAGAGCTTTCTCAAAAAAGAAGCCGAGCATGTGGAGGGCTTTGCGCCTGAAACGGCAGTCGTTACCCATGGCGGCGGTAAACAGCTTGAAGAGCCCCTGATCGTGCGGCCTACTTCTGAAACCATTATCTGGGATATGTACAAAAAGTGGATTCAGTCCTATCGTGATCTGCCCATGCTGATCAATCAATGGGCCAACGTGGTGCGCTGGGAAATGCGTACGCGCCTGTTTCTGCGCACTACCGAGTTTCTCTGGCAGGAAGGCCATACCGCTCACGCCACCGCCGAAGAGGCCGAGGCTGAAACCCGGCAGATGCTGGATGTCTACGCTCATTTTGCCGAAGAATACATGGCCATGCCCGTGATCAAAGGGCGCAAAAGTGAGGCTGAAAAATTTGCCGGGGCTGATGTGACCTATTGCATTGAGGCCATGATGCAGGATCGCAAAGCCCTGCAGGCAGGTACCTCTCACAACCTGGGCCAGAATTTTGCCAAGGCCTTTGAAGTGCGTTTTCAGGACCGCGATGGCGAGCTGAAGCACCCCTACTCCACCAGCTGGGGCGTCAGCACCCGGCTGATTGGCGCCCTGATTATGGCCCACAGTGACGATCAGGGACTGATTCTGCCGCCGCGTCTGGCACCCACCCAGGTGGTGATTGTGCCCATTGCCCGCGACGAAGACGAGCGGGCCAGCGTGCTGGCCGCTGCTGAAAACATTCAGCAGCAGCTCAAAGGGGTTGGCGTGCGTGTCAAACTGGATGACGACCCCAAACAAAAACCGGGCTGGAAGTTTGCTGAATACGAATTACTGGGCGTTCCGCTGCGCCTGGAGCTGGGCCCCCGCGATGTGGCCGGCGAACAGGTGATGGTCGCCCGCCGCGACATCAAGGGCAAAACCGCGCTGCCCCTGGACGGCCTGGCTGAAAGCATTTCCGCTTTGCTGGAAAGCGTACAACAGGGCATCTTTGAGCGGGCCCGCGATTTTCGCGACAGCCATATCTTTGAAGCCAGCAGCTACGATGAGCTTAAAACCATCATTGGCGAAGAGAAGGGCTGGGTCAAAGCGTTCTGGAGCGGTGACCCCGAGGATGAGGCCCGTGTCAAAGAAGAAACCAAAGCGACCATCCGCTGTATTCCCTTTGATCAGCCTGAAACCCTGGGCAGCTGTATTGTTTCCGGCAAGCCAGCCCGTTATCAGGTGCTGTTTGCCAAGGCCTATTAAGCCTTAATTTGCAGGCTGGCTCAGACTGGCTTTCAGGTCGATCCCTGCGGCCTGAAAGCCCGCGCGGATCGGAGCATAGTCTGCATCGGTTGCGGCCACGTAGCCATCGAGTTTGTAGAGCTTTTTGACCAGCGCATGTCCGGCTTCGGATTCAGTAAAGGCCGTAATGGTCTCAAACAGCTTCTGCGTCAGCGCTTCAGGGAACTCTGCGCTGACGCAGATATTGTCTGAAGGAATTGGTTCGGTATAGGCCAGCACGCGGATTTTATGGTGGTCTCTGGGGTCCAGAAAGCGCTGCCAGGCGCTGGATTTACCGTCTAAGTCGTCAGCGTAGCTCGCACCCGCATCGACTTTCTGGTTCAGCACCGATAAAATGGTGGCATCATGGCTGCCGGCATAAATGAATTTTTCCAGATCGCGCTCCGGGTTCAGGCCGGCCTCCAGCATCAGCTTGCGGGCAAAAATATGCCCTGATGTTGACAGGGGATCGCCGAACGCAAAACGCTTGCCCTTGAGATCGGCCACGGTCTGAATGGGGCTGTCGGCCCGGACAATAATGGCCCCATAATAATTGGGCGAGCCGTCACGGTGTGATTTGAGAATCACCCGTACATTGGCTTCCTGGGCTGCCAGTACATACGCCGCCGGGCTCAGAAAGGCTACATCCAGCTGTTGATTTTTAAAGGCTTCCACCACCCCGGTATAGTCAGCCGCCACAGTGGGGATGACCTCCATGCCCATGCCGGCTTCGATCACATCAATCATGGGCTGTATATCCCGCAACAGTTCTTCGCCGGTTTCAAAAGGCACCATGCCCAGCCGCAGAACCTGGGGCGTGTTGGTCTCAGAGGGGGCACAGGCGGCCAGCCAGAGCAAACAGACGGCAAGAACAGACAAAAACCAACGCGGCATAGAGAACTCCTTTAGACAGTTCAGGCTGGTTTCAGTCTATCAGGGGCCACAGGCAAAAGCCCAGTAAATGGTTTTCAGCTTTTGAGCATCTGCTGCAGCCGATGACAGAGCTGAGCGTTTGAAAAAGGTTTTAACAGGACGTCTTCTCGATGTCCAATCTGATCCAGCAGCTGCATTTCCTGATCGCTGTCACCGCTGATGTAAAGAATGCGCAAACCGGGGTCCTGATTGAGCAGTGGCTGAACCAGCTGTAGATTGGACTCCGTCAGCCCTGTCAGCACAAGTTTGTATGCGTTTGCTTCGTGCTGCAGATCTGTTGCGTCACAGACCCTGAACATATAACCGCAGGTCTGTACCTGGGTCTGCAAAGTCTGTATCATGCCAGGATCATCCAGCCCAAACAGACAGAGGGTATCTTTGGCTGCCGCAGGGCTTTCAAAGGCTGGAAAATACAGGTGAAAGGCGCTGCCCAGACCTGGCTGGCTCTCGACATCCACCCATCCTCCGGCTTCCTGCACGATGCGATAGACAATCGCCAGCCCAAGACCTGTACCTTTGCCCAGATCCTTGGTGGTAAAAAAGGGTTCAAAAATCCGCTCGCGCACTTCCTCGTCCATACCACAGCCCGAGTCCCGCACGGTCAGGCAAATATACCGGCCGGGTTTGAACTCCCCAAAGTACCGGTTTTGAAGGCTTTGCGTGAAGTATGCCTGTTGTAACGAAATGGCCAGATCGCCTGCGCCTGACATGGCATCCCGCGCATTGACCGCCAGGTTCATAATCACCTGCTCCAGCTGACTGGCGGGTGCCTGAATCAGACAGGGGTCTTCGCAAAAATCGAGCTGAAGTTTGATTTTATTGCCCAGCAGGGGACGCAACAGACCGAGCATATGCTCCAGATGCTTTGCCAGGTTCAGCACCTGGACCTCTTCAGAAGAGTTGCGGCTGAAAAGCAGCAGTTGCTGGGTCAGCTCCTTGGCCTTGTAACAGGTTTGCTGCATATTATCCAGATAGGTCATGGCTTCGGACCCTTGTGGCAGCATACGGTTCAGCAGCTCGTTATAGCCCATCAGGGTGGTCAGCAGATTATTAAAGTCATGGGCAATTCCTCCGGCCAGATGGCCGACGGCCTCCATTTTCTGCGCCTGTCGCAGCATGGCTTCGCTTTCTTTGAGGGCCCGCTCGGCAGCCAGGCGCTCGCTCATATCGATTCCGGTGCTGACAAAGTAGTCATAAGCTTCTTTAAGACCCTGCATGCGACTCAAAGACCAGGACACCCGATGCGGGCGGCCGCTGGCATCCATCAGCGTGTACTCTGCATTGAGAGCCAGAGAAGAGTCCTGGCGTGCCAGTTTCAGGTAAAGCTGGTGAACCTGCTCGCGTTCAGCAGGAGCCACCAGGACTTCCCAGAGCACTTTACCCTGCAGAAATTCAGCGCTGTAGCCCAGCATGTCACAGGCTTTATTGCTGCGCACAATGCGTCCCTTGGCATCAATCACCAGCATTAAAGCATGGGTGTTGTTCAGAATCGAAGAGACAAAGCTCTGTTCCTGGTTCAGACGCAATTGTATCTGGTGGCGTTCTTCAACATTGATACCGGCAAAGCATACGCTCTGAATCTGCCCCTGGGCATCATAAATGGGGGTATAGCTCATTTCGTAGGTGATGCCCTGATTGTCAGCAGCGTAAATTAGGCGCTCTTTAAACACATGCTGGCCCTGCAGGGCGGCGCCAAAACTCTCATAAAAATCGGCCAGGCGATCGGGTTGAACGTAATGGGTAAAACACTCTCCCTGCTGCATTTCACGGTGAAAACGCTGCCGCGCTGTGGCGGCTGCCATGCGATTAAAATCCAGGATCTGATGCCGGGTATCCAGAATCACGATCGACTGCTGGCCCACATTGGACAGGGCCTCCAGACGGGCTTCCAGATGTTGGATATAAGCCTGCTGGGCTTCGACTGTCGGGATAGCAGATGAATGAAGGGAGTAGGGTGAGTTCATTATTTGAGTATAACCTGAATGTCATATAAAGACAATCAGTCTTCAGTTGGGTTAATTATATAAGACAAAATCAGCCTGCAGTCGTTCCGGTCACCAGCGGCCAGCGTGGCCTGACGGTCAGGTTCAGCGCGCTGACAGGCTGCCAGCGATAAGCTGCACAGGCTGCGATCATGGCAGCGTTGTCGGTACACAGGGCCAGCGGTGGCATAAAGACCTCAAACTCTCTCTGCAAAGCCTGCAGTCGGCTGCGCAGCAGAGAATTGGCGGACACACCGCCGGTAATTGAAACCTGCTGAATACCGCGCGCGCGGGCGTAGCGAAAGGTTTTGTCGAGCACGCTGTCAATCGCGGCCTGCTGAAAGCTTGCGCAGATATCTGCCACTGGCGGTGGTCCGTCTATTTTGCGCAGGGCATAAAGCACGGCGGTTTTCAGTCCGCTGAAGCTGAAGTCATAGCTGTCAGGCAGACTGCGCGGAAAGTCAAACGCTGCTGAATTGCCGCTGCGGGCCTGGCGGTCGACCTCAGGGCCACCGGGGTAGGGCAAGCCCAGCAGTCGCGCCACTTTATCAAAGGCTTCGCCGATCGCATCGTCGCGGGTGGTGCCGACCAGCGTGTAGCTCCCGTGCTCATGCATTTCAATCAGCAGGGTATGTCCGCCTGAGACCAGCAGCACCAGCAGGGGGAAGCGGATCTGATCGCCAAAGGCCAGAAAATTGGCGTAAATATGGCCTTCAAGATGGTTAATGCCCATTAGGGGTTTGTTCCAGAGCCAGGCCAGTGACTGGGCCGTGGCGAGGCCGACCAGCAGGGCGCCCGACAGGCCGGGTCCCTGCGTGACGGCCAGACCGTCAATCGCCTCCGGGCTCAGATCGGCTTCTGCCAGCGCGGCTTCGATCAGATGATGAATGCTGTTGAGATGTTCACGGGAGGCCAGCTCGGGAACCACCCCGCCGTGTACACGGTGCAGATCAATCTGGGAGCGGATCTGATTGGTCAGGATCTGCTGGCCGTCACGCACAATGGCCACGGCCGTTTCATCGCAGCTGGATTCAATTCCCAGAATCATCATGGCTGGGACTTCCGGGGCTGTACCGGACGAAAACGCTTGAGCTGTTCTTTGCTCAGCCCTTCTGCGCTGGTGTCTGGTGTGACGGGTGCGTCGGGCGCGTGCTCCTGCTGCAGCGCCTGTTGAAAGCCGGTTGCAGCAGGCGCCGGTGCCGCAGACATGGCAGCGGGGCGCGCTGAAGGTGCAGGCAGGGGCTGGGCCGTTTGTTCGGGTAAAAAGGCCTTGAGCACGGTTTCGAGAAACAGCGCGTGGTGACGGCCCTGCAGTAAAAGTACGGCAGAAATATTCATGTCCAGATAGTTTTGCCACTTCCGGCGCTGCAGCTCCAGCTGGCGCAGCAGGGGGTAAAACAGCAACATGCTCAGCAACAGACCCAGGGCGATTGGCAGCGCAATGCCGCTGAGATAGCGCTGCAGGGTATCGGCATTCTGCAGCAGCTGGGTGCGCAGCACCGCCGTCAGGCCGCCCGCCAGTCCCAGCATCCAGCTGGCCCGCAGACAGGTTTTTAACACCTGCTCAGCGGTATGATACTGCATCATTTCCTGGCGCTGACGGGTTTGCAGGGTTTCTTTGACCATTGGGGCATCATAGCCGGCCATCAGCAGATCCAGGCCGGCCCGCAGCATGGGGTGCGACAGATAAGGTTTGATTTCGCGGTAGAGCTTGGCTTCCTGACCTTCAGACTCGCGACTGCGACTGGCCAGCATGACGGACTCTTTCAGTAACCCTTCACAGTCAGGTGAACTGGCTCCGCTCAGCAAATCCCAGAGCAGACGCAGGCTCTGGCGCAGCTCGCCAGGCGAAAAAGACATCCAGATCACGGCCAGCAGGCCGCCGCCCAGAATCAGCAGCCCGCGGGGCTGGTAAAAGTGCTGCAGTACGGGTGGGGAGCTGAGCAAACCGAGTAAAACCAGGCCCAGACCACCGCCGGTGCCCAGCAAAGAAAAAAAGATCTGAAAAGAAAAACTGCGCTCTGACATGCTGGTCTCTGTTTTTAAGAATGTTGTATGATACCCGCCTGTAAATACATCTGGACACCATAGCTTAACATGTTTCGTATCGTTTTTGTGGTTCCCACCGGCGTGGGCGCCAGTGTCGGTGGATTCGCCGGTGATGCGGGTCTGGTCACCGCTTATCTGGGTCAGATTGCCGATGAAATCCTGACCCATCCCAATGTGGTCAATGCCGCCGGCTTTAACGCCCTGCCCCCTAATGGTCTCTACATTGAAGGCCACGCTTTAAATCAGTTTTTTACTGAGCAATGGGGCTTTCAGAAGGTGCGCAGCAACCGCATTGGCCTGGTGATCGATCGGCGCTGCGAACCCTGGCTGGATCTGATTGCAAACGCCGTTAACGCCACCGCCATGAGTACAGGCTGCCAGATCAGCGGTTATACCCTGACCGATCAGGCCGTGGATCTGCAGCTCTACCCCAATGACTGGGGCTATACCGGTGAGGTTAACAATCTGGAACAGCTGATCACAGCCGGTCAGCGCTGTCTGAATGCTGGGGCTGACGCGCTGGCTGTGCTGGTCTGGTTTGATGTTTTAAGCGACAGCGACAACCCGGATTATTTTTATGGTCAGGGCGTTGATCCCATTGGCGCAATGGAGGCCCTGATCTCTCACGCGCTGGTGGCTGAACTCAAAGTGCCGGTGGCGCATTCACCGATTTTTACACCCCAGATTGTGAGCCAACGCCTGGACCCCCGCGTGGCGGCCGAAGAAATTGGCACCACCTACCTGCCCTGTATTCTGATGGGTCTCAGCCGGGCGCCGCGCTATGTGCCCTATGCTGAAGGAGATTTCAGCCTCAAAGAGATTGACGCCGTGCTGGCCCCACGTGGCGCCTGTGGCGGGCTGCCCATGCTGGTGGCCGCGCAGCGGCAGATTCCGCTGCTGGTGGTGGGCGAAAACCAGAGTGTGCTGCCCGTCAGCCCGGACAGCCTGGGCTGGTCGCACGATCAGATTTTTGAAGTGGCCAATTACTGGGAGGCTGCCGGCTTGCTCACAGCGCTGAAGCAGGGCATTGACCCCTGGTTGCTGCGACGGCCCTTGCCGATCGATTTTAAACCCTTTTAAAATCTTCTGTATACTTCACGCAAAAACGGTCTCAGCCCGTGCAAATATATCAGCTGAGAACGCGGCTTTATGCTTGTGTTATCTATTGCCCTGTATTGACAAAATTACTGAAAACGTTTAACACTTTAAACTATCTAATTGCTGTTATTTCAGCATAGTCAAAACCATAGATGGAGTATTCAATGATGATAAAACACCGCAAAATAGCCATCTGGACGCTTGGTACCATGCTGTCTCTCAGCGCCATGCCAGCCTGGGCCAACACCAGTATTTCCTTTATACTCAATGACAAAGCGATCAGCTCGGTCCCGCTGGATAAGCTGGGCCAGGTGACGGTCATGGTTAAAGGGAGCAAGCCTTTTAAACAGCTCTGGGCCGGTCAATGGCAGGGCGTTGATCAGTCGCTGCAATTGGTGGCCACACCTTTTCAGGGTACCCCGCCTTCATTGGACAAATCCCATAACTGGCGCGGCCACAGCCTGGCTCGTACCAACTATGACTCAACCTGGGCCGGTAAAACCAGCGCGTCAGACAATCTGAAAAACGCGGGCAAAGCTGATGCTTTACGTTTGTTTGAAGCAAAAAGTGGGGAGCAAGTCATCTTCAGTACCCGTTTTCGTCGCTAGGTTTATACGGGTAAAACAGTGTGGGAAAATGGCGGTTATGTCAAACAAACGCGATGGGAAACAGCTGGCCCACCGTCTGGCCAGGCTATTTTAAAGCTGGAGCCACCCACTTTTGCCGCTCAGTTTGATCCTGGTCAGATGTTTGCCGAATCATTACGTCAGTTTAATGAAACGCCACCCAATGAATACAAAACCAATCAGGCCATGGATATCAGCAAGTTTCTTCTCTATCCTTCGGCTTATGGCGGGAGAAAGGTTGATTTTAAAGGAAGCCAGATCCTGAGCTTTGAAAAAAGCAACAGCAAGCCCGTGTTTAACTGGAACTATTTTCCCAAAAGTGAAGAAGAATACATTCAGGCCCACACAGCCGTTAACATGAAAATAGAAGCCGTGATGAACACCAAATACGATAATATGCCGGTGCCTGTTATAACCAAAGCTGTTTTTACCTGTCCAGTCAAAGTGTCTGCCAATCGTAAACTGAATGAGAACAAATGGTCAGTTCGCGATATTGAATATAACAACGATACCCGTGACGGTTGCGTGACTGCCGAGGGTAAAAGTCCGGACGACGTGATCAAGTCAGCCAATCCGCTGCAGAATCTCAAACCAGACAGCAGCAAATCACCCACCGATCAGGCCCAGGATATTCTCAAAGGTCTGGGTTTCTAAGCCGCTTTGTATGTGCCTGTCGGTTCAGTCTCGAACCGACAGGCATCCAGTAAAATATGCGGCTTTCACCGCTGTGCACTAGTGAGATGGATGCTGCACGCGTCCTGCACGGTGCCTGTGATGGTCTTTTTATGCCGGCCCACTGCGCAGTGAGGAATCTCCCTGCGGGTGGTAGGCGAAAATCAGGGCATACTGGCCTTCATCCCTGAAGGTTAGTTTCAGACCCCTGGACTAAAACAGCCCTTTCAGCAGATCTTTGACTTCATCGACCGCTTTCTGGGTGTCTGAATGATTGGCAGCTCCCGTGTTGTCATCGCTGTCATCGGCAGTCCAGTTCACATCGCTGGCCGATTTGATGGTGTAGTCAAAGCAGGATTTCGCCATCAGGTACTGTTTAATGATCGGTTCGTTAACCCATTCACGCAGCTTGGTGCGTTCATTGATTTTTTCAACGGTTTTGGTGTCATCTGCCACTTTGACAAATACATCCACGCAGAAGTTGGCGCTGTAAGGGTACTTGCCGGCTGAGTCGGCCATGGCTTTGACATAGTTTGCCAGATTGACGGCATAATACCCCGCATCTTCGTTTCTGACGGTTGCGCCAAAACGCCTGGCTTCGCTTTCACGGCTGATTTCATAACCAAAATCACCGCTTGCATCGCCGGTAATATCAAAGCGCTGCTGATCTGATTCCCATTTGTTGACCTTAAACAGCATTTCATCAATCGTGAAATAACCGTTGGAGCCCTTGACGCTCAAAGAAGCCCAGTACTGTTCGTTTTCTTTCAGTTCGTTGAGTACTTTGCCCAGGGGCTTATACTCCTGAAGGGTCTGGGGAAAATAACAGCGCACATGCACGGTTTCAGATGCTGTAAAACTGCTTTTGAGTTTGTAGCTGCTGTCTTGCTTAAAGCCCAGTTCAGTGTCTGAAAAAACGCAGTTGCCAATACCTTTGCCGTCGACTTTGCGATGGGGGCTTGGATTGGTAATGCCGGCAAAGGCATTGCCGGCCAGCAGACCAACACTCAGAGCGCTTGTGATGAAAACAGAGTATGCGTGCCTGAAGATCATTGGAGGAACCTCGTTGTAGATGTATTTAAAAGGGCCCATCGATCTAACATTTAAGCCCATTTTGATGACTTTTTCAAAACCTGAAAATATGAAGATATATGAGGTTTTTTTAGGGAATGCTACCTGTTTCTGTGTTGATGCTGTAAAACCTTTTTTATCCGTTGAAAGCCCTTTCTGAAATCACCTTCTGGCTGCGGGCTTTCTGGCTGTCTCAGGCTATGTTAAAATAGCCGCAACATTTTGTGTGTCTGCATAACAGACCGGCAGACACACCGATTTCTATTCTGAGATCAGAAAGGCAGAACCTTTATATGAATTCAGCTGGGTATTCCCCTCCCGAGCAGCTTACTTTGGCTGAGCAACTCAAAGCCATTCAGTCTCTTGATGCCGCTTCGGCCCGCGCAGATTTTGAACACCTGATTGCGCTTTTGCAGCCGGATTACCCGCCTAAACTCAGAGCTGCTGCAGCCTTTGCCCTGCGCCATCAACCGCTGTCAGAAGCCGTCCCTGGCCTGTTAAGCTGTCTGCAGGCAGAAGAAACCGATGTGCAGGTGGCGGCCCTTTATACCCTGGGCGAAAGCCTTCATCAACACGACGGGGCCGCACTGGCTGAGGCTGTGCTGCCTTTTTTGCAGCGCCCGGACGATCGCTTGCGCAGCCGGGCCGCTGAAGCCCTCGGCAAGCTGGGCCAGACCAGCACCATTGAGGCCCTTTATGCCGCACTTGAAGCCGAAGAGAACCCCAAAGTCGGTCTGCGTATGGCTGAGTCACTTTATCATCTGGGCGATCTGCGCATGATTCCGGTTTTAAGTGCCGCGCTGGCTTATGACGATAATGCCATTCGTTCGCGGGCTGCCGAAACCCTTAGCGCCCGGCCTGAAGCCGAACTGATTCCCGCCATGCTCGACACCCTGCGCGATGAAGTGCAGGCAGCCCGCTCTGCCGCTGTATACGTATTGGGCAAAATGGGCCCCATGGCTGTGCCCGCCCTGACCGAGGCCCTCTCAGACGGTGTGCGCTCAGTGCGCTCTGGAGCGGCCAAAGCGCTGGGTGAAATCGGTGATATTACCGCTGTTCAGGCCCTGATCAGCTGTTTGAAGGACGAAGACCGCCGCGTGCGCACGCGTGCGGCCCAGGCGCTGGGTAAACTGTCTGCTTTTGAGGCTGCTGAGGCTTTAATGCAGGCGGTAAGCCAGGACGAAGCCCGTCGCGTGCGCTGGCGGGCCACTGAAGCGCTGCGCATGCTGCGTCTGCCCGAGGCAGCCGGTGTGCTGATCGGCGCGCTGCAGGATGAGGACAGCTCGGTGCGTCTGGAAGCTATCCGGGCTCTGAGTGAGCTGGAAGTCACCGATGCGGTAGAGCCGATTGCCGCCTGTCTGCACGACAGCATGCGCCGGGTGCGCTGTGGCGCGGCCCGCGCCCTGGGCGATCTGGGCGATTATCGCGCTATTGCACCGCTGCGCGATGCCGCCTGGCAGGATGAAGACAGTTCGGTGCGTCTGGAGGCCGCACGCGCCAGCCGCAAACTGCGTGCCCATCTGCGTGAAACAGCCCAGACCCTGCTTCAGCTCGAAAACCAGACGGTTTTTTCGCTGGTGGATGCTTTAAAAGATGAAGACGTCAAAGTGCGTCTGGAAGCTGTGGCGGGCCTGCATGAGGCTCTAAACCCTGAATCGCTGGAAGCATTGATAGAAAGCCTCCAGGATCATGACCCTCAGGTGCGCGCTGAAGTGGCGGCTGCTCTGGGTGATTTTGGTGATCTGCAGGTCACCGAAGCGCTGCTGGGCGCTCTGGGTGACGAAGACAGCCTGGTGCGACATCAGGCGACAGAAAGTCTTGTGAAGCTCCCGAGCAGCTTTTTGATTGAGCAACTGCTGATCGCCCTGCAAAGCGAAAACGCCTATCTGCGCACAGCCGCAGTGGGGGTGCTGAGTCGTCTGGGTTCTGATGCTGTATCTGAAATGCTGCCTTATCTGGGGCATGAAGATGAGCGGCTGCGGGCCGGCATTGCCTTTGTGCTGGGTGAGGCCGGTGACGGCCGTGCGCTGGCGCCCCTGATTGCGGCGCTGGACGATCCCATCCGGCGCGTTCGCTCGGCTGCCGCTGAAGCGATTGAAAAACTGGCACATCAGGCGATTGCGCCGCTGGTGACAGCACTGGACAGCCGTGATACCCGTGTCCGCTCACGCTGCGTCAAAGCCCTTGGGCATCTGATGCAAACCGTTCAGGCGCCGTTGCAAGCCGTCAGCCAGGATGCTGATGAGCGGATTCGCCGTTTGGCAGACGAAGCCCTGAATGTTCCCACCTTGATTCAGCCCCAGGAGATTGCATGAACGTCCCTACTCAAGAACAGATCATTTGTGGTTATTGCGGCTGGCAAAATAACGTCAGCCCCCAGGCTCTCGAAAAAGTCCAGGTCCGCTGCTCGCGCTGCAAACTGAATCTGAGCACCCAGAAACACAGTCATTTTAAACATCTTGATCCTGCCGTCTATATGCATCCGACAGCCGCTGAAGCGCTGCAGCAACTTAAAAATCTGCCGGGTGTACAGAACCTGCTGGGTAAAATGCAGGCCCTGGGTGAGCAAAGTTTTGGTGAGGCTTTCTTTGCGGCTAATGGTCTGCGCGTGGGCCCCAAACAATACCCCGATTTATACGGTAAACTGATGGCGGTCTGCCGCACTATGGGGATCCATCAAATGCCGGCCCTGTATCTTTCTTATGTGGATATTTTTGGTGATATGGGCTTCTACACCTATTCAGGGGGCTCAGAGGCCCATCCCTTTATTGTGCTGTCGCCGCAGCTGCTGTCGACCTTTGATGAAATGGACCTGCTGGCGGCCCTGGCCACTGAAATTGGTCATATTCACTGCGGCCATCTGCGTTATAAGGTCGCTGCAGACTGTCTGCCTTTGATTATGCACAAAGCTTTCAAAAAAACCCCGCTGGAAGCCATGGCTGAAAACATCAGCCTGCCGGTACAGCAGGCCCTGCTGACCTGGCGTCTGAAAGCTAACTTAAGTGCCGATCGCACCATGATGCTGGTGCTGCAGAACGAAAAAGCCAGTTTTAATTATCTGCTCAAACAAACTGGCGGTACGGTCTCCTCACGGGCCAGCCTGGAAGCTTTTGTACAGCAGGCTCAGCAGTTGAATCACGGTATGGTGCAGCAGTGGCTCGATAAATACTGGCAACAGTTTCTCTACAGCCATCGGGTCTTTTCTTTTCCGGTCTGGCGAGCCGCTGAACTGCTGCAGTGGACGCGAGAAGATCAAAAGAGCTATGGCTATAAAGATATCGTCAAGATTTTCTCGGACTAACCCGCATTTCTCACAAAGGTGCGTTCACATAAGGTGTAGGGCAAAGCTTTGACTTGACAAGTCAGGGAGAGGGTTTGAGAGCCCTAAATAGCCTGTAAGTATTGTCCGTGTTGGATTTAAGCTAAAATGGGGCATCCCTCGAAAGGAAGCCCCCAAAATAATGCTTAAGATTCA
>JACYMC010000018.1 GCA_015272195.1 Candidatus Sericytochromatia bacterium | reverse complement strand
GGCCCGGAAACCAGTTGTACTCTGGAGTAACCGCAGAGTTGGTTTTTTCTCGGATAGGATCAAGCCGGTACTGTAGGCGACGGCACAGCGCCAATCCTCTCGATGAGGCCATAGACGCTGCAGGCCTTGAACTAAAATTTTTTTCTAAAGCTTGAAAAAGAGATGTACACTGAATCTTAAGCATTATTTTGAGGGCTTCCTTTCGAGGGATGCCCCATTTTAGCTTAAATCCAACACGGACAATACTTACAGGCTATTTAGGGCTCTCAAACCCTCTCCCTGACTTGTCAAGTCAAAGCTTTGGAGATCATCATGTCAAAACATCTGCTGACAATTGGTTTAAGTTTTTTAACTGCTGCTTTGCTCTCTGCCTGCGAAGTGCCCAATACGCCCAATGACGACAATAATGAACCGACTCCGGCGGCCAGCGCCAGCCCGTCCAACTCCGATACTGCATCCAATGCTGATGCAAATGCGGGTGTGAGCACGGGCCAGCCGACACAGGCCCAGTTTGTCGCTGCCATGCAGTGTTTTGCTGCGGCCCTGACTGAGGACAATCAGCCTTCGGCCGCCAGAACCTATCAGCAGCAG
Source organism: Candidatus Sericytochromatia bacterium (assembly GCA_015272195.1). GTDB lineage: Bacteria > Cyanobacteriota > Sericytochromatia > UBA7694 > UBA7694 > JACYMC01. The sequence goes on along the minus strand of JACYMC010000018.1, from coordinate 4,226 downwards.
GCGCAGATAGTGGCTGGCTGGTCAGCCGAAACCTGGACCAGCATGGGTTTGATGGAGGGCAGCGCCCAGCTGGGGGCTTATGCCCGCGCCCAGGAATACGGTTGTAAGGGCTGAACCCCACCAGGGATTTCTGCTCACTCTGCAAGGGCCCGGCTTGTGCCGGGCCGTTTTCTGTTAAAATAACGCAGTGCGCCAGCAGCATGAGTGCTGGCCTGAAACCGCTCACCCAGCGATAATAAAGAGGACCAGCACCATGACAGCAGCCCCATCTCAGCAGCAGGCCTTTGTGGCCGCCTTACAAGAGCGTATCCTGATTCTGGACGGGGCCATGGGCACCCAGATCCAGCAGCTTGGCCTGCAGGAGGCTGACTTTCGCGGCGGGCGCTTTGACGCCCATCCTGCGGCGCTCAAGGGCTGCAATGATCTTTTGTCGATCACCCAGCCGGCGGCCATTGCCGGCATTCACCGCGCTTTTTTAGAGGCCGGGGCCGATATCATCGAAACCAATACCTTTAATGCCACCCGCATTTCCATGGCCGATTATCAGCTCGAAGCGATGGTCTATGAAATGAACCAGGCCAGTGCCGCTCTGGCCCGCCAGGTGGCGGATGAGGTTGCTGCTGCTGATGGCCGGCCCCGCTGGGTGGCGGGCTCGATGGGGCCGACCAACCGCACCGCTTCGCTTTCACCCAAAGTGGAAGACCCGGCCTATCGCAACGTCAGTTTTACCGAGCTGGTGGAAGCTTACGCGGAGCAGGCCCGTGGCCTGCTTGACGGCGGTGTGGATATTTTACTGCCCGAAACCACCTTTGATACCCTCAATCTCAAGGCCGCGCTCTATGCCATTGAAACGGTCTTTGAAGCGCGCGGCGCACGGGTGCCGGTGATCGCTTCGGTCACCATTACCGATGCCAGCGGGCGCACGCTTTCAGGCCAGACCGTCGAAGCCTTCTGGACCTCTATCAGCCCTTTTGACCTGCTGGGGGTCAGCATCAACTGTGCCCTGGGGGCCGAAGAAATGCGCCCCCACGTGCAGGAGCTGGCCCGTCTTGCGCCGGTGCATCTGTGCTGCTTCCCCAATGCCGGTCTGCCAAATGCCTTTGGCGGTTACGACGAGAGTCCCGAGGCCATGGCCGCCATTCTGCGCGACTTTGCCCAACAGGGCTGGCTGAATCTCGCCGGGGGCTGCTGCGGTACGGGGCCGGAGCATATCCGCGCCATTGCCGACAGCCTACGCGACTGCCCGCCCCGTCGTCTGCCCGTGCCGCCGGCTTACCCGCGCTTCAGCGGCATGGAGCCTTTGGTCATCCGGCCTGAGAGCAATTTTATTCTGGTGGGTGAGCGCACCAATATTACGGGCTCCAGGCGCTTTGCCCGCCTGATCCGCGAGAACCGCTTTGATGAAGCCCTCAGTGTGGCCCGCCAGCAGGTCGAAGGCGGTGCCAATATTCTGGATGTGAACATGGATGAAGGCCTGATTGACTCAGTCGCCGCCATGCGCACCTTTCTGAACCTGATTGCCTCAGAGCCCGATATTGCCCGCATTCCGATCATGATTGACTCCTCGCGCTGGGAAGTACTCGAAGCCGGTCTGCAGTGTGTGCAGGGCAAGGCGATTGTCAACTCCATCAGCCTCAAAGACGGCGAAGCAGACTTTTTAAACAAGGCCCGCACCCTGAAGCGCTACGGCGCGGCGGTGGTGGTGATGGCCTTTGACGAGCAGGGCCAGGCCACCGAAACCGGTCACAAAGTGGCCATCTGTCAGCGGGCCTATCGCCTGCTGACCGAGCAGGTCGGTTTTGCACCCCAGGACATTATCTTTGACCCCAATATTCTGACGGTCGCCACGGGCATGGCCGAGCACAACCCTTACGCCATGCATTTTATTGAGGCCGTGCGTCAGATCAAAACGGTCTGTCCGGGGGCGCTGACCAGCGGGGGCGTCAGCAATGTCTCCTTTTCGTTCCGGGGCAATGAGCCCGTGCGTGAGGCCATGCATGCCGCCTTCTTGTACCATGCCATTCAGGCTGGCCTCGATATGGGCATTGTCAATGCCGGCCAGCTGGCGCTTTACAACGACATTGAGCCCAGCTTGCTCAAAGCCATTGAAGACGTGCTCTTTGACCGTCACCCGGAGGCCACCGAGGCCCTGATTGCCCTGGCTGAGCGCTACCAGGGTGATGCTTCCAGCCGGGATGCGGCGAGTGACGAGCGCCTGCGCTGGCGTGAGGCCCCCCTGCCTGAACGCCTGGCTCATGCCCTGCGCCACGGTATCAGTGATTATCTGGAGGCCGATTTAAATGAAGCTCTGGTCCATTACCCGGCCCCACTCGATATTATCGAAGGCCCCCTGATGGACGGCATGAATATCATTGGCGACCTGTTTGGGGCTGGCCAGATGTTTCTGCCTCAGGTGGTCAAATCAGCGCGCGTGATGAAGCAGGCCGTGGCCTTTTTGCAGCCCATGATGCTGCGCGACGCCAGCAAAGCCCGGCCCAAGGGCAAGGTGCTGCTGGCCACGGTCAAGGGTGACGTGCACGATATTGGCAAAAATATTGTGGGCGTGGTGCTGGCCTGCAATCACTATGAAGTGATTGATCTGGGCGTGATGGTGCCGGCCGATAAAATTCTGGCCGAGGCCCGCGCCCAGAATGTTGATATTATCGGTCTGAGCGGTCTGATTACCCCCTCACTCGACGAAATGGTGCACGTGGCAAGCGAAATGCAGCGCCTGGGTTTTAAGCTGCCCCTGCTGATTGGCGGGGCCACCACCAGCCGTCAGCACACGGCCGTGCGCATTGCCCCGGCTTATGGACAACCCGTGGTGCATGTGCTCGACGCTTCACGTGCCGTCACGCCCCTGCGCGCGCTGCTCAACGCTGAAGATCAGATCCGGCAGGATTTTGAGGCTCGCAATGCCGCTGAACAGGGCGAACTGCGTGAGCGCTTTGCCCGGCCACGCCGCACGGCCGAGAGTCTGGACCTGGCCACGGCCCGCACCCGCCGTCCTTCCTATGACTGGGCCGTGGCCGACCTGCCAGCGCCGCCCTTTCTGGGCAGCCGCCTGCGCGAAGACCTGACGGTGGCCGAACTGATCCCTTATATCGACTGGACGCCCTTTTTCAGCACCTGGGAGCTGCCCGGCAGCTACCCCCGTTTGCTCGACGATCCCGTGCGCGGGCCGGCCGCCCGCGAGCTGTTTGACCAGGCCCGGGCCATGCTGCAGCAGATCGTGGCCGAAAACTGGCTGCAGCCGCGCGCGATCTACGGCTTTTTTGCAGCCCATGCTGAAGGGGACGATATCTGGATCCAGCATCAGGGTGAGCACTGCCTGCCGACCCTGCGCCAGCAGCGGGCCCGCCGCGAAGGCCAGCAGCTGGCCCTGGCCGACTGGATTGCGCCCCGCAGCAGCGGGCGTCAGGATCATCTGGGTGCTTTTGTGGTCACCGCGGGTGATACATCTGAGCGGGTGGCGGCCTTTAAAGCTGTGCACGATGACTTCTCTGCCATTCTGCTGCAGGCGCTTGCCGATCGCCTCGCCGAGGCCCTGGCCGAAAAGCTGCACGCTGAAGCCCGTGTGGTCTGGGGGCTGGAGGCTCCGGACGCCTGGGAGCTGAGCGATCTGCTCAAGGAGCGCTACCGCGGGATTCGTCCCGCGCCGGGTTATCCGGCCTGCCCCGATCACAGCCAGAAGCGCCTGCTGTTTGCGCTGCTTCAGGCTGAACGCATTGGGGTCACGCTGACTGAGCACTGTGCCATGAGCCCGCCGGCTTCGGTCAGCGGCTGGTACTTTGCCCATCCTGACAGCCGCTATTTCAGTGTCGATGGCCTTGCGCCCGATCAGCTGGCCGATTATGCTGAGCGCAAGGGCTGGTCGCTGGATGAGGCCACCAGCTGGCTGCGACCCTGGCTGCAATCCTGAGCGTGTTGAATTTGTGTGCCCATCTCAGTCATTGTGCTGTGCCTGATCTGAGCGGCGTCTGCTTCAGCTCAGGTGATTGTCAGATTCTGTGATGTGTCAGCAGGTGATGCCCGATAGCTGTCAGCGCAAATATTTTTATTAAGGTTCTATTGTTCAATACTCCGGACAGAACTCATGAGGCAATGGCCCCGTAAACACGTAACTCTGGGTAGGCAGGGTGGGATTTAATCGAAGTTCGGTCAAGACCGAACCTTGAAATAAAGCGATCCAGCAGATGTTCATTGAACGCGAGGCGGTTCTGGGT
>JACYMC010000070.1 GCA_015272195.1 Candidatus Sericytochromatia bacterium | reverse complement strand
AAAACGGACTTCTCGTTTCGTGGCCGATGAGAGCTTGCGTAAAGTCTTTTTTTTTGGTATCCATTGGTATAGGGTCTCCTTTTGTAGATGATTTCTTTGTGGTTATTGAATCCATCGCCTCAAGGAGACCCTTTCATGTGTAAAAAAACCTCAGCCGATCCCCTCAAGTCTACTCAGGGAGTGCGAAGAACGGTTCATTCTGAATCACTGGTGTCTTGAAGGGGTTTAAAGATCCCGGCTTTGCAGCACCCAGCCGCTGGCGGCAAAAAAGAGTGCCGTATACATCAGGCTGGCCAGCAGCAGGGTGGGCTGAAATTCGGGCAGCGTACCCAGGTTAAAATAAGCCGGCAGGGGGTTGGGAATCAGCTGACCCAGGGCCTGCATTGGCAGGTATTCGCCCCAGCTCTCCGGCAGCAGGCGGTAGCGCAGCACCGGCTCGCCAATCAGAATATAGCCCAGAAAGGCAATGATGCTCATGCCCTGTTTGCGCAGCAGATTGGCGACCAGCAGGGCAAAACTGCTGATGCCAAGGGTCTGAATAAAATACAGCCCGAGGTACTCGATCTTTTCGAGGCTGAAGGGGTTGCTGTCGGTATCGGCCAGAAAGAAGCCACAGGCCAGGGTCACCAGGCCCACCAGTACGGTGGTGCCAATGCTGAAGAGCAGCAGCAGCAGGATTTTGCCGGTTAAACTCTGCCAGCGGCTGAGACCATCAATCACGTTTTGGCGGACGGTACGAAACTGGTATTCGTTGGTCACAATCAGGATCACAAAGAAATAGAGCAGGACGTTGAACCAGCTGGTGATATAAGCGATATTGTGCCAGATATCGGGAAAGTAATAAAAGTTGATGCCGATATCCACGCTGTTGATGTTCAGCTTAAAGCGGTAAAGCGAGGCAAAGAGCCCGCCCATCATCAGAACATAGGCGATCACAGCCGCCCAGAAGGAGCGGTAGGGCAAGAGTTTTTTGAGTTCAATCTTAAGCAGTGTGTTCATCGTCCGCCGTCAGTTCCAAAAAGGTGGCCTCAAGGCCTTTGCGCTGTTGCTGCAGATGACTCAGACTCAGGCCCTGCTCAAATACAAAGCGGTTGAGGGCCTCAGAGGCCAGGTTCTCGTCCACAATCACTTCCAGCAAAGCCCCCTGGGGTTGAATGCGCTGCACCTGCGGGTGCTGTTCGAGGCAGCGCTGCACGGCGGCCAGATCGCTGGCCCCGATCAGCAGGCGGTTTTCGGCCCGCAGCACGTCTTCAATATCGCCTGCAGCCAGGAGTTTGCCGCGCTTGATCACGGCCACCTGGGTACAGATTTTTTCGACCTCGTCCAGAATATGGCTGGCCAGCAAAATGGTTTTGCCGCTGGCGCCGATGGCCTGAATGATCTGACGCATATCGGCAATACCCTGGGGGTCCAGGCCGTTGGTGGGTTCATCCAGTACCAGAATATCCGGGTCACTCAGCAGCGCGGCGGCCACGGCCAGGCGCTGGCGCATGCCCAGCGAATAGGTTCTGAAAGGGGTATCGCGCCGCTCCCAGAGATTGACCTGCTCCAGCACCGTCTGGATCCGCTCCCGGCCGAGCCCTTTGATGGCGGCGACGACCTCCAGGTTTTTGACCGCTGAGAGGTAGGGGTAAAAATTGGGGGTTTCCAGCAGTACGCCGACGCGTCGGCGGGCCAGATGTTCGGGCTGCTGACCGTCAAACCAGCGGTAGCTGCCGCCACTGGCGCGGATCACGCCCAGAATAATGCCCAGGGTGGTGGTTTTGCCGCTGCCGTTGGGGCCCAGCAGGCCGTAGATATTGCCCTGCCTGACCTGCAGGCTGAGTTCCTGCAGGGCCTGCAGCTTGCCGTAGCGCTTGCTCAGTTGGGTGATTTCGAGTACCGTCATGGCGCTATTGTACTGGATTTTTGCGCTGATGGCGATCATAGCTGCTGCTGGCCGTGATGCTGACTCAGGTAAAGCGCCGCAGGGTGTCCTGAATCTGACTGTGGTAGCTGGCCCCAAAGAGGTTCAGATGCACCAGCAAAGGGTAGAGATTAAAGAGGCGTACGCGCTGTTGCCAACCGTCCTGCAGGGGCCAGGCCTGCTGATAGGCGCGGTAAAACTGTTCGGCAAAGCCGCCAAACAGACGGGTAAAGGCCAGATCGGCCTCGCGGTGGCCGTAATAAATCGCCGGATCAATCAGCCAGGGCTGGCCCTGGGGGCCTGTCATCAGATTGCCGCTCCAGAGATCGCCGTGCAGCAGGGCGGGGGCTTCAGCCGGTATCAGCTGGTCCAGGGCATGCTGTAACTGCGCAAAGCGCCGGATGTCGTCGCTGTTCAGCAGGCCTTTGTTGCGGGCCAGGGCCTGCATCGGCTCAAGCCGTTCGGCCACAAAAAAGTCAGACCAGCGGGCATGCGGCCTGTTGGACTGGGGCAGACTGCCAATATAGTTGGGATGGTCGAGGCCAAAGTGTTCAGCGCTGTGGCGGTGCAGGTCGGCCAGACCCTGGCCCAGGGTCGGCCAGAAGCTGTTGGCTTCAGCGCTGCTGCCGGGCGCCACATACTCCAGTACCAGGGCGGCAGCGTAGCTGCCCTCTACCTGGGCGAGCACCTGCGGAAAGCGCAGGGCGGTATGGGCGGCCCGCAGGCGTTCCAGACCCTGGGCCTCTGCGCTGAAGTTAGCGCTCTGGCTGCGCTGGTTCCATTTGACAAACAGGGGACCCTCAGTGGTTTGCAGTTGCAAAGCCTGGTGGATGCTGCCCCCGCGCAGAGGCTTCTGGCTCAGAATCTGGCAGGATAACCGGGCTTCAATGGCCCGCTGCAGCTCGCCAGGGAGCTTCACGTCCGGGCCTGAAGCTGCTGCAACAATTCGGCACAGGCCGGTTCCAGCATTTGGTAAACGGCTTCGAAGTCTTTTAAATCGCCGTAATAGGGGTCAGGCACATCGCGTACAACAGGCTGCTGTGGTTCGTAAGTGCCCATTTTTTCGATGCGGGCTTTGAGGGCATAGCCTTCGCGCCGGAGGGCCTCGGCCCGGCGCTGTAAATCGTTAAAGTTGCTCTGATCCATGGCCAGCATCAGCTCAAAGCGTTCAAAGTCCTGATCCGTGATCTGGCGCGCCCGGTGGGCGGTTTCGATACCATGAGCCGTGAGCACCTGCAGGGTGCGGTGATCGGGCTTTTTGCCAGGGTGGTAATTGGCTGTCCCCGCTGAGTCCCAGCTGATTTTCTGATCCAGACCGGCATGAGTGACCTGTTGGGCAAAAATGGCTTCAGCCATGGGTGAACGGCAGATATTGCCGAGGCAGACAAAGAGCACGTGAATCATGAGCGCGATATCCTGTCCAAAAGTATGTTTATCAGCATAACAGCGTTTACAGGCTTGCGGGGAGCCTTTTGCAGCTGTGATCTGCGTTCGGGCTGCGCTATGCTATAGATATGTATACAGATCCTCAAGCCCTTTATACCGCCGGCCTGCAGGCCCTGGTGCAGGCTGATTACACCCTGGCCCTGCAGCTTCTGGCCCAGTCTTATCACGCCCGGCGCGGTCTGGCCTGGTTCCAGCAGCCCGAAGCAGAGCGCTGGCCCGAAGCAGCGTGCTGGCCGGCCCCGACCCGTGTAACCTTGCCCAAGCTGCGCCACGATGCTGAGCAGCTGGCCCATCTTATCGCTGAAGGCTGCCTGCCCTCGGTGCCTTTTGCCGCTGGCCAGGCGGCATTTGAACGGGTGCATGCTGAACTGATCGCTCAGGGTCTGGGGGCCGAGCGGGAGGCGGTCGCGCTGGCGCCCGCACAGGCTGATGTGCTGCGCGGCTGGCTGGGGCGTCACTGGTATGCTGAGCCATTGCAGCTGAGTGAGCCGGTGCTGAACCCGGCGCTGGATTACGGGACCCTTGAGGCCCAGTACCAGAACCAGCCCCCGGGTCTGGCAGTGATGGACCAGATTCTCACACCGGTCAATCGTGAGGCCCTCTGGCGTTATTTTCAGCAGGCCTCTATTTTTCATGACTACTGGCGCGGTGGCTATGTCGGAGCCTATCTCGAAGACGGCTGTTATGGTCCCTGGCTGGTCCAGTTGACGCAGGCTCTGCAACAGGCCTTTCCCAATACCCTGGGGCGCTTTCCGCTGCATGCCTGCTGGGCTTATAAATATGATCCGGCCCATCCGGGTATTGGCCCCCATGCCGATACCCAGGCCCAGATACTCTGGAGCGTCTGGCTGACACCCGATGAAGCCAATCTGCAGCCTGAGCGGAGCGGTCTGAATATCTTTGCGTTGAACGTGCCGCCCGATTTCAGTGGCCGTCAGACGGCGGACCCCGCCTTTGTTGAAACCCTGAAGCGCACCCCTTTTGTGCAGGTCCCCTACCGTTGTAACCGGGCGCTGATGTTCTACGGTGGGCTGATTCACAGCTCGGATCAGCTCTTTTTTAAGCCCGACTATCTCAGCCGGCGTATCAATCTGACCCTGGTGTTTGGGGTGCGCCCGCTGCCGCCGGCGGCCCAGACCCAGCATGTGCTGACTCGGCCCCTGCTGCCGGTGTGTCAGTAGGGGCTTGACGCCCGTATTTTATGTGTATACACTGTATTATTTCTGTCTTCAGAGGTTCACATGCTAAAACTTCAGAAACTGGCTTATCTGATGCTCTATGTGCAGGACATGTCGCGTGCGATGGCCTTTTATCAAGCACACCGTAAAACCCCGTCCTTCAGGTCGGGGATATAAGGCAGTGATTCAGAATGAACCGTTCTTCGCACTCCCTGAGTAGACTTGAGGGGATCGGCTGAAGTTTTTTTTACACATGAAAGGGTCTCCTTGAGGCGATGGATTCAATAACCACAAAGAAATCATCTACAAAAGGA
>JACYMC010000052.1 GCA_015272195.1 Candidatus Sericytochromatia bacterium | reverse complement strand
GCACAAGCTCTACGATTGATCAAATTTGGTTCCCTGACTTTTGGATGACCCTGGTTTTTGTGGTGGGATTGTTTCCTGACGGGCTGGGCTTGTTATAATCAACAGTATCTGTTTTTGAAACGAGCTTCTTTATGCGCCAGCGCTTTGTATTGATGTTCTGGATCTGTTTGATCTGTGTGGGTCTCGATCAGATCACCAAAATCCAGGCCACTGCCCATCTGGCGGGCCAGCCCCCGCTGATTTTCTGGGGGGGCGCTGTTCGCCTGCAATACGCCTTAAATACCGGGGCCTGGGGCAGTATGGGCAGCAATTTGCCCGATGCCCTGCGTGCAGGGGTGTTTACCTGGGGGGTAGGCCTGGTTTTGCTGGCGCTGGCTGTTTATACGGTTCGCCAGCAGGAGACCCGAGGAATTACCGCAGCTTTGTCGCTGATTCTGGCCGGCGGCCTGGGCAATCTGATTGACCGGGCCCTTTATGGCCACGTGGTGGATTTTCTCTATCTGGGTCTGCCGGGCGTGCGCTGGCTGCAGACCAATATCTTTAACATCGCGGATGTGGCCATTATGGCGGGTGTGGGCATGATGGTGGTTTTGGCCTTTAAAACCCCTGACAAACCTGTTGCGTCCAAACCAGAACCTGCAGTCAGCCCGGATGAGGAACGGATAGAAAACTGACGGGCTGCTGATCATTCCTGCAGGCAGACAAACTCCAGACGGTTGCCAAAGGGATCGCGGCTTTCAAAGCGCTGCATGCCAGGGATGGGAATAGAAGCCAGAATCTCACAGCCAGCAGCTTCCAGCTGCTGCTGGATGGCCGCCAGATCCTGGACCTGATAGGCCACATGGGCTTTGCCACCGCGTCGTTCGGGGGCGTTTTCGGCGCCAATGTGCAGCTGGGACTGGCCCAGCTCAAACCACAGTCCGCCCCGCTGGGCCAATGCAGGCGGTTTGGGTATTTCGCGCAGGCCAAGCACCCCGGCGTAAAAATCGCGGGCTGCGGCTTCTGCGCCGGGGGGAATGGTGATTTGAACATGGTGTAAAGCCTGAATGTTATTCGTGATGAGGGCTCCTTTTTCTTGGTTGAATCCAGCTGCAGCTCCAAAGCCAGACCGCCTTCGCCGTCTGTGGGCAGATAGGCTCGGACTGACCCTGATGGGCCTGGATGATTTCCCAGACAATGGCCAGACCCAGACCTACACCCCCCGTGCGGCGTGAACGTGAGGGATCCAGCCTGAAAAAGGGGGTAAAAACATGGGGCAGTTCAGCTGCCGCAATGCCGGGCCCCCGATCCCGCAGGGTCAGCACAATCCCAGAAGCTGTTTCTTTCAGGGTTAAATCCACCGTGCCCGGTCCGGGGACATATTTGATTAAATTGGAGAATAAATTGTTGAACACCCGCTGCAGCAAGCGGCGGTCGGCACAGATTTCAACCGAGTGATCAGGGGCCTGCACTGCCAGCTGAAGGTCTTTGCGATCCAGCAGTTCAGCGTGTTGCTCGCTGATTTCAAACAGCAATAACCTCAGGTTGAGGTTTTCGCGCTTGAGGGGCAGGCTGTGCAGCTGCAGGCGTGAAATTTCCAGCACGTCATCAATGATGCGATCCAGTTCTTCAATTTCAGCCACGGCCCGTTCAAACATTTCTTTGCCTTCAGGTGGTGAGGCTTGCAGCAGCTCCAGCTTCAGACGCAGGCGGGTCAGGGGTGAGCGCAACTCATGCGACACATCTGCCACCAGACGCTGTTTTTGCTGCATCATGGCCTGCAGGCGTTCCTGCATGCGGTTAAAGGCCGTGACCAGTTCAGCAAAAGCCGGGTAAGTGCTGGCGTTCAGCTGGCCGTCAAAGCGGCCTTCAGCCAGCTTATCCAGCGACTGCTGCAGGTCGCGGTAAGGGCGTAGCACAAAGCGGATCAGTGGAATCAGCAGCAGCGCCAGAAAGAGCAGTAAAAAGAGCAGCGCGGCAAAGGGGCCGCGCAAAGGCCGGCTGAGAGGACTCAGGCTCAGCTGCATCCAGAGCTGGGATCGCTCCCGGTCCCGCGAAGACAGGGCCAGCAGTAGCTGGGGCTTATAGGGGGGCGACAGCACCAGCGCCTGATTGGGGACCAGGATCTGGGGCGGTCCCAGACTGTCCAGCGCGGGGGCCGGTTGGATTGAAGAATAGACCAGCTGGCCCCGATGCCAGTAGGCCAGATCCCAGCCCAGCTGCTCTGAAATTTCGGCCAGCTGTTCTGGCACCAGAGCGGGTGTTCGTGCTTCGGTTTTGAGAATGTCCCGCCGGATAAAGTGCACCTGGCGGCGAAAGGCCTGGGTCAGCATGCCCTGTTCCCGCTTGCCAAACAAGAGGCTCATGCTGAGGCCCGATAAGAGCAAGCTCAGAATCAGCACCCCCAGACTGTAGAGATAAACCTGGCGGTAGAGTTTGTTCACTCAGCGCTGCTCCGAAAAAATATAGCCAATGCCCCAGACGGTTTTGATCATCTGGGGTTTGCGCGAAGGGTCGTGGAGTTTCTGGCGCAGTTTGCTGATATGCATATTAATGGAGCGGTCCACAATATCCCAGTCATAGCCGCGCAGCTGAATCAGCAAAGCATCGCGGCTCAGAACGCTTCCCCGGTTTTCGAGCAGAATGCGCAGCAGATCAAATTCTGTGGCGGTCAGCTCCACGCTTTCGCCTGCCAGGCTGACGGTGCGTGCGTCCAGCACCAGCTGCCAGGTATCCGAGTGCAGGCGCTGGCGGGTGTTTGAGGTTTGTGTTTCAGGGGACTCATGGTAGCGTTCGACCCGGCGCAGGATGGTTTTAATGCGGGCTTCGAGTTCGCGGGGATTAAAGGGTTTGGCCATATAGTCATCAGCCCCCAGCTCCAGGCCCAGAATGGTATCCATATCATCCCCTCGGGCGGTCAGCATTAAAATGGCCAGGCGAGGGTATTCCTGGCGCAGTTTGCGGCAAAGTTCAAAACCGTCCATTTCTGGCAGCATGACGTCCAGAATAACCAGATCTACTGGGTTTTCAGCCAGATAGGCCAGCCCTGCACGCGGGCTGGCAGATGCACTCAGCTTCAATTGCCGACTGGCAAAATGGCTGGCCAGCAGTTCGTGCAGTTCAGTGTCATCGTCAATCAGGTGAATCATCAACATTGCGCCCATCATACCAAAAAAAAGGTTGTGGCTTGGCCACAACCCGGCTTGTCAGCATTCATATCAGAGGGGGGGCTGTTTCAGGCGCCCTGGCGGCGCTGCTGCCAGGATTTCTGACTTTGCTGCATCCGCTCCACCATTTGCTGGCGCTGTGCAGGGGTCAGAATCTGATGCAAAGCGGCCAGCCGGTCAATCATTTGCAGGGCACCCTGCTGCATCTGGTCTGCAGGCATCAGAGCTGCCAGGCTTTCAGGTGTGGCCTGACCTGATTTGAGAGCCGCTAAAATCTGTTGCGTATGATTTTTAAGCCCCTGTCTGTTTTGGGTGCGTGCGGACCGATTTTCTTGCCAGAGGGCCTGTAGCTGGTTTTGCTGTGCTTCGGTCAGATTCAGGGCGCTCAGAGGCCGGGGAAAACGACCGGGCTGGTCAGCGGTAAACCGCTCGGCTTTTTGGGTCATTTTTACGTCCATTTGCTGCAGCCGGGCTTCGAGCTGCGTGCGCTGTGCCGGCGTCAGAATCTGCCAGGCTCGCAGCAGATGTGCCGCCATTTTTTTTGCCGGGGCATTTGTCATTTCTTGCTGAAGGGCCTGCTTGAGCGCTGTGGCATCAAATTGCTCAGAGACAAAAGCGGCCTGTACTTTGGCTCTGAAGGCTTTGTGCGCTGTGGGCTGCTGCATATGCTCGCTGTAGAGTGCTTTGAACTGCGCTTTTTGTTCGGCGCTCAGCTCCAGATCACGCATCAGTCCCATCAAAGGGCCTTGGTGCATGCCAGACTGCTGCATCTTGTGACGCATACCCTGCTGTTGACGCCGCTGTTTTGCCGGGTGCGATCCTGCCGTCTCAGCGCTGACGGCAGCGGCTGAACCGACCAGTAAACTGAGGCCCAGGGCCAGATGAAAGAATGTTTTTTTCATAGTGAGGATGCTCCTTAATTTTGAAATACCTTGCATGATTTCAGTATGGCAGCAAAATATCTTCAAAGTTTGAGGGCATTGCAAAGAAACTGTCACACAAAAAACCACTCCTGCTGATAAAACAGAAAGTGGCGTAGAATGAGCTGATAAGCCCAACAAAACTCGGATCCTAACTCTAGCTAAACAGTCTGGGTGCTTTTTGTTAGCACCCATGATCAGTTTAGTGGACCAAAGCTTGTGGGTGTTATGAACACACTCACAGTGACAGTGTGATCTGGGTCAAGCGATCTCATTGATGCCACATCTCGTCGAGTTTGCGGTGATAAACGGCCTGTTCCTGGCGCAGCTGATCGGCCCGCTGCTGGCGCTGGCGGATCAGGGCCGACCAGTACTTGATGGTCAGAACCTTGAGCTGTTCATTGTCTGGCAGTTGGTCAGCATGCCTGAGTTCGGTCTGGGTAAAAAAGTGGCCCTGTGAGCCAAGCTGTGGGGGATAGCCATATTGTTGCAGCAGCTTGTCGAGTACCGGACTGATGCCCTGCACCACCTGCCAGACTTTGGGGTTGTGGTGCAGCGACTCGCGCACTTTACGCACATTGTCCATCAGCCACAGCTCTTCATTGGCCAGTTCACCAATGATTTTTTGGGTGGCCGTTTCAGCGGCCTGCCGGATATCCTGCTGCAGGCTTTTGACCTGCTGTTTTTCGAACTGGGTTGAAATTTCCGGGTGTGCTTTGAATACCTGTTCGGCCGCCTGAACGGCAAATTGTGGCAGACAGGTTTCGAGCGTGTCGAGGATCTGGCTGATCAGTTCAAACAGATGGACTTCAGATTCACTGAGATTTTTGAGCATGGGGCTTTCCTGCTCTTGACTTGATTGCTTTCAGATTACCGTGTTTTAAGGCCCCAGACAATCGTCTCGCAGGCGATGGCGTCTGAAGCCATGAACTGGTATATAATGACTGAAGTTTAGCTCAGACCCTCTGGAGGTTCTTTAAGCATGTCAATAATTGAAAACGAAACCCTGTTTAATCGGACTGAAGTGGTTCAGCTTCTGAACCATATTATGGAAATGGAGCTGGCCGGCGTTGTGCGCTATACGCACTATTCGCTGATGGTTTTTGGCTACAACCGCATTCCGATTGTTTCCTGGCTGCGTGATCAGGCCAATGAGGCTACGCTGCATGCCCAGGAGGCGGGTGAGTGGATTACCAGTCTCGGGGGGCACCCTTCGCTGGGCATTGGCCCTTTGCTCGAAACCCACAAGCATGACATTGGCGATATTCTGCGGGAGTCTCTCGAAAGTGAAAAAGAGTCGATCAAGGCTTATCGCGATCTGCTCAGTCTGGTTGAAGGCAAGTCGATTGCCCTTGAAGAATACGCCCGCCGGATGATTCATGAAGAGATCAAACACGCTTCAGAAGTGGATAAAATGTTGCGTAAACCGGGTGACATTCATATCTTTGAGTCCAAAGAACACTGATCATCCCCGCGATGTCTTTACCTGCTTTCAGTCGCCGCCTGCTGCTGCTGGCCACCCTGGCCGGCGGCAGTGCGATAACCCTGGGCGCTTTTGGCGCTCACCTGCTTAAAGATCGGCTGCCGGCTGATCTGCTGCTGATTTTTGAAACCGCTGTGCGTTACCAGATGTATCATGCGCTGGTTTTGCTGAGCCTGGGGCTTTGGTTCAAAAGCAGTCCGCAGCGCAGTCTGCGCTGGGCGGCTTATTTGATCGGGCTGGGTATGCTGATTTTTTCGGGCAGTCTGTACCTGCTGGTTTGGACGGGGGTAAGGGTCTGGGGGGCCGTCACCCCGGTAGGCGGACTCTGTCTGCTGGCTGGCTGGGGCGCACTGGCGCTGGCGGCTATTAAAAGTGCACCGGAATCTGTTTGAGTTTTTGTGTCATATTCAGCGATTCAAAAGGCTCCCCTTTAATCATTTAGTATGCTAATATTTTAGCATCTAAACTAATCGCATTTATTTAAAATAAACATCATGAAATCACGCTTTCTTTTGCTTCACCTTGTGCTGACACTTCAGCTGCTGGCAGCCTGCGATTCCCCTTCGGGTCTGAGCAGTTCACCGCAGAGCAGCTTAGCGGCTGTTAACGTCAATGTGAGCACAACCAATACCGGTCTGCGCACGGTTCAGATTCCGATAGCCAGTCTTTTGCCGGAAGCCATTCAGATGGCCAGCCATCTGGCGGTCATTTTTGACGCATCCAATACTTCAGTTGACGTTCAGCGTAATGCAGACGGCAGCCTGAGCTTTCCTTTGAATACCAGCCGCAGTTTTGACAGCAACCAGGAACTGAATATTCTGATGGTGGCGGACCGTCAGCAAACCTTTGCACTGAAGTTGCGCTCAGGGGTGCCGTTTCAGCTGGATACACCGCCGATTGCCGTGACGCCTGATGATACCGTGACCCTGGGTACCCGCTTGCAGTTACAGGCCCGGATTCGCGACGATGTTGCGGCCGACAACCTGACCTTCAGCTGGGAGGCCGCTACCGCGGCCAGTGGTCCCTGGCAAGCGATTGCTGGTTCTCAGCCAGGTGTGGCCTGGGAGCCTCAGCAGGCGGGCGCTTATTATATCCGTCTGCGCATCAGCGATCAACGTACCCAGAGTCAGTCAAGTTATATCAGTCCCACGCCGCAGGTTTATGTGCAGCGCAGCGAAACCATCGCCCAGACGGAACCGCCTTCAGGACGTATTCTGAGTGGTGAAGATCTGGGTTTAAAACTGAGTTTGCCTGAGTTTGCCTCAGCTGACGAAAATCTCAGCGTGCAGTGGTTTTACGCCAGCTCAGCCCAGGGCCCCTTTCAGCCTATCAGCAGTCAGGGTCGCGAGATTCGCTGGGAGCCTCCGGCTGCCGGCAGCTACTTTCTGCGCGCCCGTGTGGCCCAGGCCGGGAGTCTGTCAACTTATACCTCCGAGCGGGCCCAGGTGGTGGTGGCTGCAGCAGAAGATATTCTCAGCGTGAGCAGCAGTGCGATTTTACGTGGCGAAAGCGTTAATCTCAGCGCCAGCCTGCCCGCGGTATCGGGTGCCAGCTATCAGTGGCTTTACAGTGTCACCCCTCAGGGGCCGTTTACCGCTATTGCCGGCGATGCTCTCAGCCTCAGCTGGACCCCCCGCGAAGCCGGTGAGTTTTATCTGCGCCTGCGTGTCAGCACGCCGGAACGCAGCGATACCTATACCAGCAGCACCCGCCTGTTGTCGGTGCGTGACAGCAATGAGGTGTTCAGTCTGCAGCCGAGCCCGGCCAACCTGAGCAAAGGGCAGAGTGTGCAGCTGAGCCTTAACAACGCGCCCTCTGAACAGGTCAACTGGTCTTATGCCAGTACGCCGCAGGGACCGTTTCAACCCATTCCCAACGCAGGCAGCAGCATTCTCTGGAGCCCACCTGAGGCTGGCCGCTACTATCTGCGCGCCAGCGCCACACGCCCGGACGGCAGTCAGGCTGAGTTTGCCTCTGCCAGTGCACTGGTGTTTGTGAATGAAGTCAGTGTGTTGCGCAGTGAGCCTGCCGCGGGCAGTATTGCGCTTGGTCAGTCTGTGCGGCTGAGGGCTGAACTGCCCGAAAGCACGCAGCTGCGTTACAGCTGGTCTTTCAGCAGTACGCCTCAGGGGCCTTTTCAGCCCTTACCCAGTCTTGATAACCCCGGTCTTTCGAGTGTGCTCTGGTATCCAGTCCAGGCTGGCGCTTATTATGTGCGGGTGGATGTGACCAATCCGCTGACCCAGGGAAGCTTCAGCTTTACTTCTGATGAACCCATGGTCAGGGTGAACAGCAACCAGCCCTTTTTCAGTACAGACCCCCTCAACGGTCGCATTGAACGCAACGATGTGCTGCGAATCAGCAGCCGCTTTGAAACCGGTGGCCGCAGTTTTAACCTGGGCTGGGCTTATTCCCGCAGCAGCAGTGGCCCTTTTATTCCCATGGGCGGTTCAACAGCGCCGGCCTTTGTCTGGGATGATCTCGACAAGCCAGTGGGTTCTTATTATGTGCGTCTGCAGGCAACAGCCCCGGGCAGCAATAACCCCCTGACTTTTGTGTCTGATACCCCCCTGATTTTTGTCAGTGAAAATAATGACAGCGGCAATTTTGGCGTGAACCAGCTGACAGAATGAGCACAGTGCCCGGCAAAACGGTCGATTTTATACGCCGTTTTGCTGCCTGAAGTCCTGAGGCTGAATCCGTGGAAACGCAGTTATCCAATCCGCTTTTTATCGTTCTGAAGGTGACGCTGGCCTGCAGCGTGGCGCTGCTGCTGGATCAGGCCCTGGGCAATCCCGACAGTGTCTCGTCCACTTTTGTAACGGTGCTTTGCATTTCACCCACGGTGTTGATCGGTTTACGCAATGCCTGGGCCCAGATGCTCGGCAGTCTGGTGGGCGGACTCTGGGGCACCGCAGCCAATTTTCTGGACTGGCCGGTGTTGATTGCCCTGCCCCTGGCCGTTGGGGGTGCTGTGGCCACCTCTTTTGGTCTGCGAATTGCTTCTGGGTATCCGGTGGCGGCGTTTACCGCCCTGTTTCTGATTCTGGTGCAGCGGGGCACGCCCCTCGAAACCTTCGAAACCCGATTCCTGGCTCTCTTTATTGCGCTGGTCAGCAGTTTTTTGATCAATGCCCTGGTCTCGGCCATGCTGTACCGGGATATTTATCGCCGCCGTCTTGAAAAGGTCGAGCAGCATATTTTCAGCAGCCTGCCTGAAGTCATTGCCGGTCAGCAGGTGGCTGCCGACAAAGGCTTTGAGCTGCTCGGCATTTTGCAGCAGCAGCTCAAACGTACCCTGTTTGAACTGAAGTGGCGCCGTGCCTGGAAGACCCATGCTGAAATCTCTCGCATGCTGCAGCGGACCCGGCTGTTGAGTTACCTGCTGCATCTGGTGCTGGATTTATCCTACCTGCAGCATGAACGCCCTGTGGATCGCGAAGATGTACACAATTTTGTGCGCTGGATTCAGGCGCCCGGCTCGACAGATTTTCCGTTTTTACCCGATACTTATCTGGGTCTGCAGCGGCGTATTCTACACGTGCTGCAAAAACTTGAACCCCCGGATGCCGCTGCATGAAACTTTCGCTGGTGATTGCGACTTCTCCCGGTCGGGAGCATTATCTGACTCTGTGTTTGCAGGCATTGGCCTGTCAGTGCTTTACAGATTTTGAAGTGATTATCTGTGATGACGGTTCAGACGGGATGCAGGGGGTGTATCAGCCCTTTGAAACTTTGCTGGACATTCGCTACGACTGGCGCCCCAATGATCGCAATCTGTCGCGCAGCCGCAACCGTGGTGCTGCACTGGCCCGTGGCGAAGGTCTGGTTTTTTTAAATGGGGACGTGCTGCTCAATCCTGAGGCCTTGCAAGCCTATCATGACAGCCTGCTGCGTTGGCCTGGCGCGACTTTCTGGGGTTATGTCGGCTGTCGCAAATCCGTCAGCGCACCCTCGCTGTGGTTTCCAGAGGCCCGGATCAATTGGCTGGATTTTCGCTTTTTTCCTGTATCGGCGCAGCAGGTCTATCTGCACCCTGAGCTTATCCGGGCGCCGCACCGACTGGCGGGCGGTCATCATTTTGCCCTGATGCACCGCCATTTTGTAACACTTGGCCCGCTCAACGAAGCTTTTCAGGGTTGGGGGGATGAAGACGTGGAATATGCACTCAGGGGTCTGCTGGCGGGTTTGCCTATGTATTTTGTCGGTGATGCCTGGGCTGAGCATCTGGAGCATGATTACCAGGAGCATTTTCATCTGGAAGCCCCTGTTCAGCGGGCATTTAAAACAGAGGTGCTGCAGACCCTGGAGCGTCAGCTTGGCCAGGTGCCGCCACCGCAGCTTATTTTTGAACGCCAGCTGCCCGTTTTGTGGCGCTTTATTCAGGAGCATTACCTCAATTTTCAGCCCGATGCACTGCAAAATGAGCTGATGCGACGCCGTCTGGGTTTTTAAAAAAGCCTGAATCTGCAAGGAAAAAATCATGTATAATGAGGACATATGTTCTGAAAAGAGTATGATCTGATGTCCGAATCTCATCTCAGCGAAGCTAAACGCGTTACCCGACCTGTGGTTAACGAGGTTGAACTGATTATTCCGATGCTTCCTGATATGGAAATCACCGCAACACAGACAGCCTGCTCTGTTGCACAGTACATGAAGTTTGACCCCGATCGGATCGACGAGGTCAAAATGGCGTTGGTTGAAGCCATTATCAACGCTTTTGAGCACAGCAAAAGCCAGGATGGTAAAGTTCGCATCAAATTTGTGATTGCTGATGACAGTCTGACGGTTGTGATTCAGGATCACGGCAAAGGATTTGAAATCAACAGCATCGAAAAGCCGGACATTACCCAGAAGCTCAAAGCAGAATATAAGCGGGGCTGGGGCCTGATGCTCATTGAAAATTTAATGGACACAGTCTATATTGAGTCCAGCGAGCATGGAACCACGCTCGTGATGTCAAAAAATCGCGTTTAGGTTTACGGAGGCAACATTGTCGGATTTATTTAACTTGACTGTCGAAGAACACGCAGACTACGCCATTATCCGAACCGAAGGGTATGTTAATAACCTGGGCGGAGAAAGAATCGGTGAAGCAGCGGATCAGCTGATCGAGCAGGGCGTTAAAAAACTGGTGCTGAACTTTGAAAAATCCAATGTTGTAAACAGTATCGGTATTTCTATCCTGATCGAAGTGATTGAAAAAGTGGTGGATGTAGATGGTCGTATCTGCTTTTGCTTTTTGACCAAAACCATTGAAAAAACCTTTAATATCATGGGCCTGACGCAATATGCAGAAATCTATGAGACTGAAGCTGATGCCCGGGCAAGTCTGGCCTGACGTTTATGAATCAACCCAAACAGCCCCCCAATCCGCCGCCTTTTTCCAGACAGCCGGCCTTTAACCGTCAACGTGGAAATACTGGCCGGCTTCCAGCGCTGGGCAATCAACAGCAGCAGAATCCCCCGCAGGCGTCTTCCGGTAGTCAGTCCTCGCTTGAAAATACAGACAGCATTCAGGTGACAGGCCAGGCGGGTCCGGGCCGCAAAGAACCGCCGCCTATTGTGCCGCGTGGTGGCGCCGGGGAGATGTTTGCCTCTGCACCCACCAGTGTCACCACCCTGGAAGATGGTGCCAAAATTGTGCGCTATAATCAGCCCCAGAAGCTGAATAAGCTTTTGCACGATGCCAAAGCCAACATCGGGGGTGAGTCATCCCGCTTTTATGGCAAGGGCTGGGTGATCGGGCAGCGGATTGCCAAAATTGCGCCTGATGGTATGTCCGTGACATATTATCCACAAGATATTTCAGACCTGGTCAGAGACCTTTTGGGCCCTGACTCTGAAACCCTTTAAGATGATTTAAACAAATGGAACCCTCTTTGAAGCAAAAACTGGATCTCGGAAACATCACCCTCGACAACTTTCTGGAAGCTTTTGACCGGGTAGAGGCAGAGCGCTTGCTTTATACGCTTGCGTCGCTGCATGATATCGGCGAAGAAATCACCTCAAGTGAACAACCGGATATTAAGTCTTCTATGGGTAGCCTGCTGCGCATGATGATGGGTACTATTCTGTGTACCAAAGCAGCCGTGCTGCTCTACGCCAAATATAAGTATGCGCTGCAATCGGTTGTGGTCAAAGGCATGGAGGGTAATTTTTACCTGCGCCTGGATCCCAAGGAGCTTTCACTCTGGAGCAGCATCACGCACCCCATTGCGCTGGCTGAAGCCGAAGAAAAACTGCCGGCCTTTTACAAAACCCACCAGGAGCAGCTTGAGCAAAACGGCATACAGCTGCTGGTACCCCTGATCGTCAAAGACAATCTGGTGGGTTGTCTGTTGCTCGGCGATAAACTCGACAAACAGGCTTATAAATCCACAGACCTGATTTTGCTCGCCATGATTGCCCGGCAGGTTAGTATTGATATTTACAAGTTTATTTTGATGGACGACCTTAAGCAGACCAGTGACAAACTGCGCAAGCAAAAAGCTGAGTTGGTTGAAGCCAATATGGGCGTTCAGAAAATGAGCGAAATCAGCATGAAGTTCATCTCTATTCTGGACGAGAAAAAACTTTTTCATGCCATTCTCGACGAAATGCTGACCTCCACGGCTGCCAGCAAGGGCCTGATTCTAAAAGTGGATCACGCCCAGGATGCCCTGTCAGTGATGTGCCATAAAAATACCGAGCCCTTTGCGCAGCGCACCCTGCTGCCCTACCGGCAATATGAAGCCCTGGCCAAAACCATTGAGTCGGGTGAACCCCATATCTGCATGCTGGACGAAGGCCGGATCTGGCAGGTGGAGTCGCGTTACGCTTTGTTTGTGCCCATTCACAATAAGCATAGCGAAGAGCAGACTTATGTCAGTTATATTCTGGCAGTTTTTGATAAGGAGCGCCGGGGCGGCGGTTTCCTGACCTTTAACGAACGGGACGAGGCCATTCTGCTGTCTTACGCCAATTATGCCTCCATTCTGATTGAAAACGTGCGCAACTATGAACTGGCTACCAAAGATGGCCTTACCCAGCTTTATGTGCGCCGCTTTTTTGATCAGCGTCTGGTTGAGCAGGTCGAAAAAGCCAATCAGTTTAACCGGCCCTTTTCGCTGATGATTATGGATATTGACCACTTTAAGCATGTCAATGACACCTTCGGTCATGGCGTGGGCGACCAATGCATTAAACTGGTGGCTTCTACCATTCAGCGCAATATTCGCACGGAGCTGGATATTCCTGCCCGCTATGGTGGCGAGGAGTTTACCATTCTGATGCCTGAAGCCGATGGCGAAAAAGCCTGGATGGTGGCCGAACGCATTCGGGCGGCGGTCGAAAGTACCGATGTCAGCCATCTGGTAACGGGCCGCAATATTACCATTAGTGTGGGTGTGGCAACTTACCCGCAGCACGGCGGCCATCCCAAGCAGTTGATGGAAGCGGCTGATTTGGCCCTGTATCGCTCCAAAGGGGCAGGGCGCAACCGCGTCAGTATGGCTGACGAGAGTCTGTAATGCTCACAGCAGAGCACGCGCAGGAACGCATCAGTGTGCTGCAGGAAGAGCTGACCCGCTACGCCCATGCTTATTATGTGCTGGATCAGCCCCTGGTGTCAGACGCGGTTTATGATCATCTGTATCAGGAGCTACTGGCTCTGGAGCAAGCGCATCCTGAGCTGGTCAGTGAAGACTCTCCCACGCAGCGGGTAGGGGCTAAGCTGGATGGGCGCTTGCCTGCTGTGCAACACCAGTATCCCCTCTACAGTCTGAGCAATGTGTTTTCGTACGCTGAGCTGCTGGCTTTTCATGAGCGTGTGCTGAAGCTGGCTGAACGTGAGCAGGTGGACTACGCTGTAGAGCTTAAAATCGATGGCCTGGCTGTGAGTCTGACCTACGGGCAGGGACGTCTGAGCCTGGGCGCTACACGCGGCGACGGTAGTGAAGGGGAGGATGTTACCCCCAACCTGCGGACCATTCGTTCTCTGCCTTTGAAGCTGAATACGCTGGATGAACCAGTCCCTGAACAGCTGATCGTCACCGGTGAAGTGTTTATGCCCAAAGCGGCTTTTGAACAGCTCAACCAGGAGCGGGAAGCGGCCGGCGAGACTTTATTTGCCAATCCCCGCAATGCGGCTGCGGGTTCTATACGCCAGCTGGATCCCCAGATTGCTGCTGCCCGCCAGCTGGACCTCTTTATTTATGGGGGCCGTTTGCAGGCTGGTCCTGACAGTCACAGCGAAACCCTTGAGCGTCTTAAGCACTGGGGCTTCAAAATCAGCCCTTTTCTGGTGATTTGCTCTGATCCTGAAGCGGTCTGGGCCCAGTGCCAGCAATGGTATGAAGCAGCCGTATCGTTCCCTTTTGCGATTGATGGGGTGGTGATCAAGGTCAATGATCTCGCTTTGCAGGCCCAGCTGGGCTACACGGCCAAAACCCCCCGTTGGGCGACCGCCTATAAATTTCCGGCAGAAGAAGCCATTACCCGCATCCAGCGCATTCAACTGCAGGTTGGTCGCACCGGGGCTGTGACACCTGTGGCTGAACTGGAGCCTGTTTTTTTAGCGGGTACACGCGTTTCACGGGCCACCCTGCACAATGCCGAAGAGATCCGCCGCAAAGATATTCATGAAGGTGACTGGGTCGCCATCGAAAAAGCCGGTGAAATTATTCCCAAGGTTTTGCGTGTTCTGAGCAGTAAGCGTACAGGCCAGGAAAAAGCATTTGTTCCGCCCACACACTGCCCGGTCTGCCAGACCGCTTTACAGCAGGAAAGCCAGGGGCCTCTGATTTATTGCCCCAATACCCGTTGTCCCGAGCGCGTCAAAGAGCAGCTGCTGCATTTTGTGTCACGTCAGGCCATGGATATCGACGGTCTGGGCCGGGCACTGGTAGAGCAGTTGCTGCAGACCGGCAAAATTCAGGATGCCGCGGATCTTTTTGCTTTAGCAGTGGAAGATTTGGCCCATCTGGAGCGCATGGGGCCCAAATCAGCGCAAAAGTTAGTGCGCGAGCTGGCCCAGAAAAAGCAGGATGTACCTCTGGCGCGCTTTTTGCATGCGCTGGGTATTCGTCATGTTGGCAAAGGTGTCGCCCAGCTGTTGGCAGAGCACTGTCTCAGTCTGTCGGCGCTAGAGCAGGCTGAGCAGGTCGAGCTGGAAACGATCAAGGGCATTGGACCCCAGATTGCTGAGTCCGTGAGCGCCTACTTCTCAAGCCCTTCCTGGCCGCATTTGCGCGAGCGCTTTATGGCGCACGGCCTGACCCTGGCCGTGGCCCTGCCCGCTGAACAGGCCACCGGCTTGCTGACTGGCAAAAGCCTGGTGCTGACCGGCACCCTGACCCGCATGACCCGTCCTGAGGCCACTGCGGCTGTCGAAGCTTTGGGTGGACGTGTCAAGGGTACTATTTCAAGGCAAACAGATTATGTTATTGTAGGAGAAAACCCCGGCAGCAAGCTGCAAAAAGCACAGGCGCTGGGCCTGACCCTTTTAGACGAAACCGCTTTTCTGGAAATGATCACGAGGTAAACAGACATGGAAGCAATCATGGCAATGGGGCTCAAGCAGCTCACACTGTACGCGTCAATCGCACTTTATGCCATTTCAGCCATTTATGCCCTGGCCCTGCTGGCACCAATGGCCATGAACCGCAACAGTGGCGGTGGCAGTCTTTTAAAGAAAAAACCTTCTCAGTACAGCATGGATGATATTCTGGAGCTGAGTGAGCAGGCCGACGCTTATGAAATGAGCCAGGAGCCTTTCAGCAGTCAGTATATGGCTGATTTGGCCACTCAGATCGCTGAACAGTACGAGCTTCAGCCTGATGAAGTTGAAGCGCTGCGGATTGCCACGCTGCTGCACGATGTCGGGCAGATTGAGCAATGTGATTTTATTCAGGAAGAACGCGCCTTGCGGCCAGAAGAACGTCGCGAGCTCGAAAACCATCCGCTCTGGGGTTACCAGTTTATTAAAGAAATGGGCCCTGAATATGAAAAAGCAGCCCTCTGGGTGCGCTGGTCTCACGAACGCTGGGATGGCACGGGGTATCCTGACGGTTTGGTTGGGGAGCAAATTCCGATTCCTGCCCGTATTCTGTCGATTGTGGATGCCTATTGTGCCATGATGCAGGACCGACCTTATCGACCTGCCATGACCCAGGGCGAAGCCATTGCTCATTTGCGTCGTCTGGCGGGTATTCAGTTTGATCCGCAGATGGTGGAGCTGTTTGGACTCGATGAGCAGGAAGCAAGCAATCTGCCCACACATCTGGAAGTCTAAACCTGTTTCTGGAGAGCCCCTTCGGGGGCTCTTTGTTGTTTCTTTTTCTAAAATTAATGTTTAGATAACCTTGAGGGCACATGCTCTCAGCGCATCTCCTCTATAATTAAAAGTAAGTTGCAGAAAGGAGTATCACGATGGTTCAGGCAGTAGGCGGCAGTTCAGGCTATTACGCTTATCAGAGCGCGCCCACCGGTGCAGCCCCAGCTGCAGGCTATCAAACCAGTGTTTCTCCTTATCAGAGCGACGCGTATGCAGGTGGTGCTTATGCCAGCCCCAGCGTCAGCATGGCGGCCTCAGGCAGTATTTCTGCCATTGTGGGCGATCCCAAAGCTGCCTCCCGTTTCAGTATGTTTATGATTAACTCACCCGAGCGTCTGCTTAAAGTGGGGGCTGGTTTTGGCGTGGTTGGCCGTGGGTTTTTGAATCTACTGGCTGGTAATGTGCCACTGTTTACTTCGTCTGCACAAAGTGCTGAAATTTCTCATAACGTACGTACCTGGCTCAGCTCTGCCGATCTTGTGCGCACAGGGGCCAGTCCCACCCACGCGCTTTTGCTTCAGGACGTGGGTGTCTGGAGAGCCCAGGATCTGGCGCTCTATGTGAATCCGGCAGACCAAGCTGTACTGGCTTCTCGTCTGGCGGGTGCAGCGGCTGCCCGTGGATTGGGTCAGTTTACCCCTTCAGCCCAGATGGTGGGCGCATGGGTGCAGATGGCCCATCAGGTGACCCACTACAATTATTAAGCACAGTGCCTTTCTGGCCGTAAGCTTTTCCATGATGTTTCTTATCTGGCCTGAGCCTGTTTTGGGTTTCTGAAGTGTCTTGTTGCGGTTATCTGAGTTAAAAAGCCCTTGCTTACTAAGTAATAATGGCTTTTGGTTTCAAAAAGGCTGGGGCCTTAATCGGTTACAAAGCTGATGGTGCTGTAACCAATTCGATAGCCCTGGGCAAAGTTGTTCAGGGTGGGGTTGCGCAGCTGAATGCCGAAACCACCGCTGGCCATTTTGCCGTGCAGAGTTTCAAAGCGGCCGGGCGCGCGCCAGCGCTCGCCTTGCTGGCTCAGGATATTAAAGGTGCCGATATCAAAGTCACTGGCCATCAGTTGCAGGCGATAGGTCTGACCTTCTTTCAGGCTCAGCGGATGATCTGTGCCAAAGTCAGGATAGTCCAGCTGTGTGCCAAGGGTGTAAGCTTCCCAGCGGAAGCGAGTGGGAATATCGGCCTGCAAATCGAGCTGATAAGAGTTGATTTCACTCTGGCTCGACCAGGAGATGCGTGGGGTCAGATCAGAGGTCTGAAAATGGGTTTTGCGCGGATCCGAAAAGTCGGTTTCGCTTCCGATCTGTGTGAAGTTCGGCGGGGGCAGAAAGCTGCGGGTGATGGTGCTTCCGAGCTGAATATTGGGCACCACCACATCACTGCCTTTTAATGCCGAGCCGCTGTGGGCCACCAGGGTAAAGGAGGTATTGGCAATCCGGGGCACACGAATGCGCTGGTTGATTGTGGTTGAGGTGTTATCGTTATACTTGGCGACCAACACCTTGCCACCGTCCGGCAGATTCATATAGACGTGCATTACAGCGCCTTGCAGGTCGCTGCCGGCGGGTGCCGTAAAGTTCACGCTGATTTCACCAAAGGCTTCGGGGCTGACCAGATGGTCAAAGGATAACAGCATGTCGGTCGGCTTTAAAGGCACTGTAGCACCTTCACCTGAAAGATCGGGCGTGGCGGTGGGGACGGGCTGGGGGGGCGGTACGGGAACCTGAACGTTGGGACTGTAGCCATACTGTGTAATGACCGACAGTTTGCCTACCTGTTCTGAAACACTGCCAAACAAAGTGCCGCTTGTACTGGAACGATTGCCAGGCAGACGAACGTTCATAGAGAAGCGGCCCGTGCTGACTTCGGGATGTGCGGCATTGGAAACAGACTGAATACCGTCCGTAAAGACGATCAAAGGGCGCTTGCCGTTCTGGGCCAGGTTGGTAACAGAGCCATTGACCACAAAGGTGTCCTGGCGATAGGGCATGCGGCTGTCCAGTGTGTTCAAATGAATATCTCGGTTGATACCAGGTGGTACGTCGGTGACCGTGGAGCCAATGTAGTTGGGTGAGGCAGCCGAAATGCTGACAGCTTTATCAAACTCCTGGGTGGTTTCATAAAAACCATTGGCGTCGGTGGTCAGGGAGAGGTTGTCATCGATGCGAACCTGGGCGTTGGAAAGCACCTGATAATTGCCTGAACTGGGGTTATAGCCTAAAACCCGGCCCCGGATAATAGAGGGCACGATGGGCTGGGTAGATGTCAGGCCACCACTGGCTTGTAAGACGGGCAGGGGATTGGCAATAATCTGATTGTCAATATTGGGGGCGATATTTGAAAGAAAAGGTGTCGCCGTGGGTGCTGGCAAACCGCCGATAATGGGGGGATTACCTGAGGCCACAGGTTGAAAAGGGCCGGATGAAGGGCTCAGAATCACCGGGGGGGTGCTGCTGCCGGGCTGCGGTAGAAAAATAGGCAGAGAGGAGGCCACCGCATTGGGATCTGTAATGACGCTGCCACCGTTGGCACCACCTGCTGCATCCCGCGTATTCACCAGAAAAGGGACGGTACAGCCGACGCTGACGGCCAGACCCAGACTAAGAAGAACCCATTGATAGTGCTGTTTTTTCATTACCAGGCGAGATCCTTATGAAGTTTGTAAGCGACACCATTGCCGCCACCGACAGCAAAGAAGCCGGTTGTGCCCAGCAAAACCGGGCGGGTTTCTGCGCGCTGTGGCAGCAAGCCCAGGGAGTCGGGGGCGAGAATGGGGAACACATCATTGATACGTTCGACGGACGTGCTGAGTGGCAGCAGCACGCGGTTGACAAAGATGCCTGTGCGTCGGGTGATGTCTGTATCGACGGTCAGGAGTTTGTCGTTGTCCAGAACCAATGGGCGTGAGCGTGAAAGAGCGGTCAAACCCTGGTTGCTTTGTTCCAGGCGAGCTGATTGCAACAGCAGATAGTTGGCGCTGTCACGGAAGCTGCTGTCGCTCCCATAGTTTGACTCAAACAGAATATTGCCGTGTTGCACATACACTTGCTGGCCGTTGCCACGCAGGACGGGTTCAGAAAGGATATTGCCTGAGCTGTTACGCTGTGAGGCCAGTACACGTCCATAAGCGCGATCATTGGGGGTAATAATTTCAACCTGTGCGCCGGGTTGGGGGGCGTCGCGCAGGGTGCGGTTAGCCTGCAGCTGAATGCGGCGATTGGTCTGGTCTACTGACTCAATCACGCTGTATTCAAAGCGGCCCTGGGGGCTGTTGCTGCGGTGCGAAATCCGAATGGTATCGCCTGCTTTAAAGTCTTTGACGCTGCCCAGTGAAAATGCCTGGGTAGAGTTGGCCAGACTTGTCGTGACCACCTGATTCTGTACCCGCTCAATCGGAACAAAGCGGGTGGTATTCAGGGCGGTATCGATCCACGCTTCCAGATCGTTGCCTGGAACGGTGACGCGGTAGACAAACTCGTCTTCGGCCGCATCTTCGGTGGCGAAGAACTCTTCAATGCCTGCGTATTTGCCGCCAGAACCATTGTCACAGTCGGGATGGGTGCTGGTGCAAATCTGACGTACGGGGGTGCCAGGCAGGGTAGGGAAGCGAATATAGTCGCCTGGGCTTAAACCGTCGGGCTGACCGATCACAAAACGGGTGACAGGATCAGAGCCGGCGGGCGAAGGGGTGGGCGTGGGGACGGGCTCATCAGGATCGGGGAATGGCGTGGGCCGCACGACCATATTCGCCAGCGACAGTTTTTCGGTGCCAAACAGCAGCGGTTCGGGAATGGGTTCTCTCAGAGGATAAAGCCCGTCTCCCTTAAAGGACAATTCGCCTTCTTCTGAAATTTCTTCGATTTCACCGTAGAGCATGCCGCGATTGCTGCTTTCAACCCGGACAAAGTCGCCGGCTTTAAAGCCAAAGGTTTGTTCAATGGCCAGGCCGTCTTCAGCGGGCTCGGGGTCTCGCAACACAGTGGTTTCAAGTTGGGGACGGTTGTTGTGATTGGGACCCAGTACCTGATTGGGAACCAGTGTGATCAGGTTGCGCAATTCCAGCATGGGCGACTGGGCCAGCAGCGAAATAGCGGTGGTTGAGACGTCATTCAGGCGCAGTTTAAACAGAAAGGAACCGCAGGGAACCAAACCAATATCCTGGGTGGCGTCAATCACCAGAGCGGCTTTAACCTGGCATCCTTCTGCCCAGGGGGCTTCGTAAAGATCAAGAGAGGAAACTGTCGCGCCTGTGGTGCGGTTGAGTTTGTAAAAACGCCCTTCTTCAGAACCTACATAGATGTGGTTGCTGGTGACAACAGGAGAGGCGCTGAATACACCCGTGCTGGAGCTGGTAACCGGTGTAGCGCGGAAGCTTTGTGTAAAGCTGTTGCCATTGAAGGTGTAACGATAAACCCGGCCTTTTTTGCTGGTCAGGTAGATGCTATCTGTTCCACCGCCATCGTTTACGACGAAGGGAGATGTGTATTCAAACTCGTCTTCAGTGATTTGTACAAAATTGGTGACCAGGCCTGAACTGGCATTGACGGCGTAGAGTCGTCCCTGATTGCTGATGGCGTAGAGTGTATTGGCGTGCGCTTTGCCCTGTGCGGCTGAGCTGCCCGCAAAATAGCCGTTTTCATGCAGAGAAAGCTCCCAGTCTACCTGGCCGTTGGCATTGAGGGCAAAGAAGTTGACAGAGGTTTTGCTCTCGGTCAGAAAGTAGCTGGTGGTGCCAATCACAACAGGTGTACTGGGATTCACTTTGACCGCATCTGCGCCAGGCAGGTTTTTGGCGAAATCGCTGCTAAGACCGCCTGATGTTTCAGGGTTGCGCAGGGCACGTTCTGTTCCTGGCATTTCTAAGACGGGCTTAATCGCGTCTTGAAAGCTTTGGGCTTTGAATCCAGCTGCGTTTTGCGTGACCGTGACAATACGATCAGAGCTCCAGTCATACCCCTGGTTACCAGACGTTTCCATGACGGGCTGTTTTGTGTCGGACGCTTGGCTGCCCAGGGATATCGGCTTCAGAAGTTCAGTTGGGTTGTTTCCCCCGGCAACACATCCCAGAAGGGTCACGCTGGCGCTGAGTCCAGCTGAGAGCAGCAGGGTTTTAACTGGAAAACGCTTTGAAGCAATCATACCTTTAGTACACCGTTACCTTTACAAACTGCACTTCCGGGGTGCGACTCATTATTATTTTGCGGCGCATCTGAAACAGGCAGGAGCCTGAACATATGATGCACTTTCAAAGATACACAAAACGGTCGTTAATTAAGCCATTTTAAAGCACATCTTAGCACGACAAAACAAGCTTCGTCTAGCGCAGTGATTTCATAAAACCTACTGCTAACTATACACAATTTGGCAGATTGAACCCTAGGCGCAAACCGTTGATTTAATTCAAAATTAAAGAAAGCCAAACATGGTTGCGTGAATTTAATGTTTTTTTAATGTATTGTTGTCAGCGGTTTGTGTCCACAGTCTTTTTTGGGTGTCATGATTTTGCTGACCTGTGTTAATATAGGGGCCTGAGTGTCCTGTCAGCTTAAGTTTTTTCAGGGTTTTGAGCCTAACTTTGTCTGTCAGCTGAAACGGATTCTGCTGTGGCCGTATACCTCTGCGTTGAGGAAACGATAAACATCAGAGCTGTTTCTTATTTTTGTGAAGCCCACGCTTCAACAACTTCTGAGGCTTTTGCGGGCAGGACGCTTTAACAAATTCAGTCATGCCCTGATAGCATTAACAAACGCCATGCATACACGCCGATTCTTGTTGCCGGATTTGCGCGCAACCCATCAACTGGGACGGGCTCTGGGGCAGGCCATTCAGTTACCTGCACAAATTGCACTGGATGGTGATCTTGGCAGCGGTAAAACCAGTTTAAGCCAGGGTATTGCCCAGGGACTTGGGATCACAGAACATGTCAGCAGTCCGACCTTTGCCCTGATTCACGCTTACCCTTTTTCTGCCGGACAGCTCTTGCATCTGGACCTGTATCGTCTGGAAACCCAGGAATCGCTCTGGGATCTTGATCTGGAGTTTCAGCTGCAGCAGTGTCCGACGCTTTTACTGGTTGAGTGGCAGTCTAAGTTTTCAGAGGCCTGGTTTTTGCCTGCGCGTCTGCAGATTGTGCTGGAGCACAGTCCAACTGGCCGCATGGCTGAATTGTTTTTTGACGATCATTCGCTGCTGGACCCTGACGACTTGCCGGACACGCTGCTGTGAGCCGGGGCCTGTCCGTTTTGGGGCAACAGCAGCTGGATGCCGCCAGACAGGCTGCCCGTGAGCAGAAACTGGATCTGGCGATATTACATCTTCAGATGGCCCTCAATACGGATCCTGAGGTCGCGGAGGTGCATTTTTTATTGGTGGATTGCCTGTTGGCGCTGGCCCAGGCAGACGATGCCCTGGGGCATCTCAATGCCCACAAAGACCTACTGGCAAATCAGGCCCGGTTTTATTTACAGCAGGGCCAGGCGCTGTCTCAGTTACAGCAGGATGCAGAGGCAGGACTTGTTTATCAGCAGGCGTTTGAACGTTTCCCGGATGAGACATCGCTTCAACTGGCTCTGGCTCAGCGCTGTCAGGATCAGGGAGATTTGCCTCAGGCGCTCTACTATTATCGTATGGCGGCCCGTCTCAGGCCCGACGACATGGATACGCAGCTGACACTGGCAGATATCCTGCGCCAGACGGGCGCGCTGGATGAAGCCCGACAGCTTTATCTGAAAGTCTATACCCGCTCTCCGGAACGCAGCGACGCGCTTTTGTACTGGTTGCAGTCTCAGGACCTGACCCGTTCCGGTGAAATTGTGGCGGCCCTGATTGCACTGGCCCAGCGTGCGCCGCAGCTCAAAAATTATCTGGCGCTGCAGGCTTTTTCGGTGCTTTATACGGTGGGTGAGGCCGATGAAGCTCGGCAAAGCCTGAACCTTGCGCTGCAGGAGCCTGAGCTGGAGAATAAACCCGCTTATGCCCTGATTCAGCAGCTGATCGCCCCGTTTGTGCCTGCCAGCGCGGCTGAGCTTCTATCTTATCAGGATCATCTGATGCAGCATCTCCAGGCAGCAGAACCACCTGAAACCCCGCTGATATACAGTGACTACAGCAATCTGATGCCCTATCTTCGGCTCTGGGAACCGCTCAGTTATCTGCCCTTTTTTAATATTGATCCCCATCCGCTGCGTGTTTTACTGGCCCGCTTTTTTCAGGCCTGTCTGCCCAAGCTGCCGCCCCTGGAGCGCAGACCCACACCGGCTGAAGACAGGCTGCCTAAAGTGGGGCTGCTGTTCAGTCAGAGTGAGGCGGCTGAAACCTTTTGGCTGGAGACCCTGTTGCACTGGCCGGAAGGACTGCATGAGCTGAATCTGCTCTATCTGCCACCGGCTTCTCCGCCAGCCAGTCTCAGCAGCTACCGTTCGGATTTTCGCTTCTGTGTTTTGCCCGAATCTCCTGCAGACCAGTTGCAATGGCTACAGCAGGGCGATTTTGATCTTTTGTTTTTTACGGAGCTGATGACCGAACAGCTGGACCAGACTTTTCTGGCGGCACATCGTCTGGCGCCTGTGCAGCTTACCTCCTGGCTTTCTTCGGGCACAAGCGGGCTGCCCAGTGTCGATTATTTTATTTCCAGTCAGCAGCTGGAGCAGCAAGAAGCGCCTGAACGTTTTTACAGTGAAAAGCTGATCCGCCTGCAGCACCTGCCCGGATGCTTACCCCTGCAGATGTC
Source organism: Candidatus Sericytochromatia bacterium (assembly GCA_015272195.1). GTDB lineage: Bacteria > Cyanobacteriota > Sericytochromatia > UBA7694 > UBA7694 > JACYMC01. Next base: position 18,237 of record JACYMC010000052.1, on the reverse strand, counting down.
TGTTCTGAGCGCACCTGCCCGCAGTGAGTATGGCCTGCCAGAGCAGGGCCGCATTTATCTTTGCCCGCATCATCTTTTTAAGCTGCACCCTGATTTTGATGCTGCCCTGGCTTTGATTCTGGCGGGTGATCCTGACGGACACCTGGTTCTGCAAAGCCGCCCGGATATTGACGGGCAGACTTTTTATCGGCAGTGGCTGAGCCGTTTTGAAGGTCTTTATCCCGACCTTTTGTCGCGTATCTGGTGTTTGCCTCTGATGAGTGAGAGTGACTTTATGGGCTTGCTGCAAACGGCAGACGTGTTGCTGGACCCTTTTTATGTGGGCGGCGGACGTGTGACGCTGGCGGCCTTTTCGCTGGGTTTGCCGGTGATCACCTGGCCAAGTGAGCGTGCTGCCGGGCGTCTGGCTTATGCTTTGTATCAGGCGATGGAGCTGCTTGACTGTGTGGCATACAACCCCCAGGATTATGTTGAAAAAGCCCTGGCGGTGGCGCGCAATCCAGCATACCGTACGCGTCTTTCGGCAGCGATGCTGGCGGGGCATGGCCATGTTTTTGAACAACAGGCCGCTGCAGAGGAGCTGGCGACCTGTTTAAGTGGACTCATACACAGCCACAATGCGCTGGCTATCGGGGTCAATATCGATGCACCAGGGGGCAGCGAGCTGCCGTCGGTCTGAAAGACAGGCGGCATTGACAATCTGGATGCCGAGATGGTCTGTATGTCCCCGGCTTTCGTGAATATGCCCGCAGATCAAAGCCATTGGCTTCAGGTCATTTAAGCGTTGCCGCAGGGCCTCGCAGCCGACGTGTCGGCCCGTATGAATGCGGTCACAGAGGCCGTGGGGCGGGGTGTGGGTGAGCAGAATATCGGTATGGGCCGGGATGGCCTGCCAGTGTCGGGCGATCTCAGGGCCCCGTTCCCGGTTAAAGGCCCAGTCAAAAAAGCGGGGTGAAACGGGGCTGCCCCAAAAATAAAGCCCCTGGACTTCAGCACCGCTGTCTTCCAGATATAAGGCTTCTGAGAGCAGGGAGCGTGCGGTGCCAGGGTCCTGTTCAAATAAAAAATCATGGTTGCCAGCAATCACAAGCTTGTGAGGATGGGGCAGGCTTCCAAGCCAGCGATTAAATTCGATGATTTCTTCGTGGCGTCCCCGCCGGCTGAAGTCCCCGCAGTGAATCAGCACATCGCCATCCGGGATGTTCAATTGCTGGTGCAGGCCGTGGGTATCGGCCAGACACACCAGTTTCACGATACGCGATCAGGCGAAAGGGTGGAGGCTTCTGCCGGGCCACTCTTGATCTGGCTTGGCCGCACACGGCGACGGGATTCGCTGGCGGGTTTACGCTCAGCCAGCGCTGCAGGGGGCGGCGGTGTCGGAATTTTGGCAAACCCGGCATCCGCTTCTTTGGATGCCGGCGTGTCAACCACCATTACCCTGGCTTTGACGGGGCGCTCAGGTGCAGGCTGCCAGACGAGAGACTGCAGCTGCTCAATTTTGCTGACCTGCTCCTGAAACCAGCTGCTGCGGCTTTCGAGGTACTGCAGGTAGTTGATATGTTCTTCGCGGTTACGCTCCAGGCCGCTGAAAGCCTGCTGATACACCCGGATCTCTTTTTGCAGCATGCCTGAGAGCACTTCGCCGCGGGTGGCATCATAACGCGTGGGTTCCTGCGGATTTTTAGGGTCTTCAAAGCGAAAAAAAGGTTTGACGTTTTTGAGCTCAAAGCGCTCTGACAGGAAGCGATGCAGTTCTTTCATGGGTTCGCCTTCAAGGTAGGCATAGCGATAGGCCATACTTGAGAAAAAACCGTAACCAATGATCAGTCCCCAGAACCAGCCCCCCCAGATGCCCGAAAAATGCCCCAGCAAGGTGATGCCAATCAGGATAGCCAGGGCACCGACCAGCCAGTTCATGGCTTTTTGGGTGTAAAAGTTGATTTCCTGCTGCACACGGGTCATCGGCTCGAGTTTCTGGCGCCATTCCTCCATCTGGGGCAGGCAAACCTTGAGTTTGCGCTGGGTTTCTTCCCGCTTGTTATTTATATCGGTTTGCTGCCCTTCAAAATACCCCAGATATTTGGTGAAAATACGGGCCCGCTCTTCGCGTAGCCGGGTGATGATATCGAGCCATTCGGTGTATTTCTCGCGGTCTTCAAACTGGGCCGTGAGGTATTCCCGACGGTCTTGATCGAGCAGCAGAATGTCTTTAAGCTCGGTTTCGTTTTCCCAGGAGTCCAGCAAGTCACCTGCCCGTTTTAAAACATCCAGTTCAAAGCGGGCTTCAGCCTGTACCTTTTTGAGCAGGGCCTCTTGCAGGGCCTGAATCTCTTTGCGCACATGGTTCAGGCTGCGATCTTCAGCCAGGGTTTCAAAACGCTCAGGGTTTTCGATAATGGCACGCTGAATCTGATCCAGACGCAGCACAATGTGCGGTTTTTCGCTGATGAGCTTGACGTTAATCGGTAAATTTTCGGGCGTTTCTGCAGACATTTGAACCAGAGTGAATTAAGGCCTTTTTTAGCTTATTGTAGCATGCAGAGCCGGTGCCGCGTATTTTTGACGCGCTAATCCGCTCTGTGCTATGCTGGCCTTGAAATTCACAGGAAAAACAGATATGCGCAAAGCACTCTATCCCGGTTCATTTGATCCTGTTACCAATGGCCATATCGACATTATGCAACGGGCCTGCAAACTCTTCGATGAGGTGCTGGTGGTGGTTTCTCAGAATATTGCCAAGCGTTGTACCTTTACCGCCGAAGAACGGGTAGAAATGATTCAGCAGAGTACCCATCATCTGCCCAATCTGCAGGTGATGATCAATGACGGTCTGATTGCCGAGTGTGCCCGGAAGCAACATGCGCAGGCCATTATCCGGGGCTTGCGGGCTGTGTCGGATTTTGAAATTGAACTGAAAATGGCGCTGATGAACAAACATCTGAATCAGGAACTCGAAACCGTGTTTTTAATGACCCAGGCGCGCTATCTTTTTCTGAACTCCAGCCTGATTCGCGAAGTAGCGGCCTTTCATGGCGATATTGCTGATTTTGTTCCGGCTTATGTTGTTGAATGTCTGCGAAAAAAATATAATGAAAACGAATTGTAAAGCGCAAAGAGTGAGCTGAAGATATGACTCAAAATACTGTCCCGCCCTCCCCCGTAGATCCCTCACTGGCCCTGATTGACCGGATTGAAAACCTTCTGGTCAGCGGGGTTCGCGTACCCATGACCAGCAAAGTGATGCTGAACGAAGAAGACCTTTTTGATTTGCTGGATCAGTTGCGTGAGAGTCTGCCCCAGGAGTTTCAGCAAGCTCAGCAGGTGCTGAGCCACCAGGCTGAAATTCTGCAGGAAGCGCGTAAAAGCGCTGAAAAAATTCTGCAGGCCACCAAAGAAAAAGCAAAAACTTACCTGCAGGAAAGTGAGTTGCTCAGACAGGCCCAGAAAGCCGCTGATGAAACCCGCCGCGCAGTTGAGGATGAAACCAAAAAGCAGCGCTTTGAAACCGATAAGTACAGCGAACAGGTCCTGGCAGATCTGGAAGAAAAAGTGAACCATGCTTTGAGTCTGGTGCAGGCGGGCCGCCAGAACCTGGCCCAGAATATTGAAGAAACCGCTCAGAAAATGGGCGTCTGATGGCACTGACGCCACGCCGGCCAGCTTCGCTCCAACCTGCCGGCGGTCGCTATCAGAAGCTTCTGTTTGACGGCCAGCAGTGCTTTGAAGCCAAAAACTATGAGGCTGCTTTTAATGTGTATATTCAGGCTTTGAAGCTGGCGCCGCCAGGAGATGAGCGGGCGCTGGCGCAGCTTTGCCGCTGCTACCGTAAAAAAGCCCGCAAAGCCCTTAAGCGCGAAAACCATGCTGAAGTGATTCGCCTGTTGCAAGAAATGCAGGCCCTGGAGCGGGTGACAAAACACCTCAAAGCGCTGGATTTTAAAGTGCTGGCTGAAAGTGCGCTGGAAATCAATGATCTGTCTTTGGCACAGCAGGCCCTGGCTGAAGCCCTGGCGCGTACAGAAACCATAACGCCAGAGCTGCAGCGTCTGCAGCAGCGTATCAAAGCTGAAGCCCTTTCACGTGAGATGAAAGGGCTGTACTGACTGTACTGAGATCGCGATCAGTAAAACGCTTCCTGAATCTGCAGGCCATGACGCACAATGCGGTGGCGCATGACTTCAGCCCCTGTTTCTTGCAGGGCGGATTCAACTGCATTGCGCTGCCCCGGTGGGCAGAGCGTCAGCAGGCAGCCCCCGCCGCCTGCGCCGCAGATTTTACTGGCCCAGGCCCCCGCAGCGTTAACTGCGTTGATCATGGTCTCAATCTGGGGTGTGCTGACGCCTTCGGCCAGATTTTTACGGTTGTGCCACTCCTGATTCAGCGCGGCTGACAGGGCTTCAAGATCTTCGTTCTGCAACGCCCGGTGAACATCGGCTGCGGTTTTGCGAATGCCCTGCAGGGCTGTGCGGGTGTTGTCGCTGTTGTCGATGTAGCGTTTCATCATGTTCCAGTTATTGGTGCCCGAAAAGTGGCTCTGGCCGGTAAACGAGAGAACCAGGCCCGCGTTCAGCTGCTGAAAAAAATCTTCAGAAAGCTGCAGGTTTTCGCGCTGCACGCCCCGGTTGGAAAAGTGCAGGGCCTGCACGCCACCGTATAAAGCAGCGTAGTAATCCTGCTTGCCGGTGGGAATATCCAGGGCCCAGGCTTCCAGATCGGCGGCGTGCTGAATCAGTTGCTCGCCGGGCAGATACTGCTGGTTGAGCTGGTTCAGCGCCCCGCTGAGGGCGATCAGCAGAGCCGAAGAGGCCCCCAGGCCAGAACCCTTAGGGGCCTGATTGCGTGAGGTGATATTCAGTCCGGTGGCCGGACGGTAGAAGCGAACCCCTTCCACCAGCAGGCGAAAAGCGGAGTCGTCTCCGCGACCTTGCATCAGCTCATCCCGTGACAGGCTCAGATCCGCGTCGAGATCGTCAGAACGGAAGACAAACTGATCGTCTTCACGGGTTTCCAGCTGGATTTCGCTGTACAGATCAATGGCGGCGTTCAGGGTATAGCCACCCGATAAAAACAGGTAGAGCGGATAAATATCCAGCGTACCGCCGGCCAGATCAATCCGGTTGGGGGTGCGGGTATGAATGCGGATCATAAAACGGTCCTTTTTTAAATATGAGGTAAAATATGGGGCAGATTTAAAACGCTGTCGGTGATAAATCGTGGGGTTTCTTCAGGGCCTTCGGGCAAAATATGGGCACATTCACCCTGGCGAATCCAGACCGTGGGGCAGCCCAGACGGTTGCCGGCCACAATTTCATTGTTGATGCGATCACCAATCACCACCACTTCCTGCGGGTGATAATCCTGGCTGCGGATCAGTTCAGAAAAATAGGTCTGTTTGCCCCGCTGCGCCTGAACGGGAATATAGCCAATATCCTCGAACCACTGGCCGATATTCAGTGCTGCCACTTTACGGGCCTGGGTTTCGGCATATCCGGAGGTGACCAGATAGAGCCGGTGCTGCTGGTGCAGTTCTGCCAGCAGCTCAGGCACACCCGGAAAGGGTTCTAAGTGCTCAAAGACCGGATTAAAGTAAGTCTGATGCCCTGCCAGGGGAACAGCAGGATCCTGGCAGCCATAGTGTGCTGCGAGCAGCTGATCAATGTCTGCACGGGGCTGGCTGCGGATCAGCTGCAAGCGCGTTTTCAGCAGGGCTTCAAGCGCCACGTCCAGGCCTGCAGCCTGCATCGCCAGACAGGCCTGGCGATGGGCTTCAGGCACCAGCTGGCCGCAGGTGTCCATCAGGGTATCGTCGAGATCAAAGATCAGCGCCTTTGCTGGCATGGCGGTTAAAAGGGCGGCAGTTCGTCGTCGTCGAGGGCAAATTCGTCGTTGTAATCGCTGCTGGGTGCGCTGGCCTGAGGGGCGGGTGCGCTCTGGCGCTGCGGTGCTGCGTTATTATAACCACCGCCGTAACTGCTCTGGCTGCTGCCATAATCGCCGCCGCCGAAGCTTTCGCTTTCGCGCCGTTCATCCCGTGAACGACGAGACTCCAGCATCTGGAAGTTTTCGCCGTGTATAAAGTATTTCTGACGCTTCTGGCCGTCCTGCTCCCAGCTGTCAACGCGTACGGAGCCGGTGACAGAGATCAGGTCCCCTTTTTTGACAAACTCACTCAGGCGTTCGCCTTGCTTGTTCCAGAACTGACAGGAAATCCAGTCGGTAACAGGGTTTCCCATGCTGTCTTTGCCCGGACGGTTAACGGCCAGGCGCACTTCGGCGACCATGCTGCCACTCTGCAGATGACGCACGTCATCCGATACATTGTTGCCGGCCCGGCCGATCAGAACCACTTGATTATTGGCTGCCATAATTGCTTCTCCTATGCTTATATTTCTGCTGAGGGCCTATCCAGGAAAATCATCATCGTCAGTCGGGTCCGGCTGACGGCTTTTTTTACGAAAGGCCCGGATATCTGTAATCTGCGGCGGCTCGTCGTTTTCTTTGCGGGGAGCGGCGGACTTGGTTTCCGCGGGTGCGTCGGGCTTGGGCAGCTGAAAACCTCTGCCTGTCAGGCTGACAATCGAGTCTTCGACCATTTTGGCAAACTGCAAAAAGTCTTCGCGGGCAAAATAAAAGGCGGCCTGGTAGGCGTTGACCACAATTTTATTTTCGCTTTGGACTTCCCAGATGGTGCCAAAATCACATTCGCCAAGGGTTTTAAAGTCTTCTGCATCCATGATGTGTATCGTTTACTCCTGCTTTGTATTGCGAACCCGATGCGCCCAGATTTCAGATGTATACTATTGTATCAAATTTGTTCTTCAGCGGCAAGCCGTCACTGGGTTTGGCGGCACTGCCAGACAGCGGATGACCTGGGGCTTAAAAGCACTCGTATTTTAACACAGTCAAAGAGCCAGGAATTGGCGGACTTGTGCGCGCCCCATGTTTTGGCCTGAAACAGCGCCTGCTCAGCGGCATCCAGCATAAAGAAAACGCGCCGTTGAAAGTCTCATTTCAACGGCGCTGTTTCAAAAAGACTGAACGCTAGACTTTAACGGGTTCTTCGCCGTTTTTGCCGGCGGTACTGCTTTCCGGCTCAGCCACTACGGGGCGGGGGGTGAGGTTGTGATGAATGCGTACCCGGTTTTCAATTTCCAGCATTTTATCCGGGTTCTGGGTCAGGTATTCGCGGGCTTTTTCTTTGCCCTGGCCGATTTTTTCGCCGCCATAAGAATACCAGGAGCCGCTTTTCTGGATAATATCCAGGGTTTCGGCCAGATCCAGTACGCAGCCCTCGCGGGAAATGCCCTGGCCATAGATCACGTCGACCACAGCGGTTTTAAAGGGGGGAGCCACTTTGTTTTTGACCACTTTGATCTTGACGGCGTTGCCGACCATTTCGCCTTCTTTTTTCATGACTTCGGCGCGGCGGACCTCTAAGCGCAGAGAGGAGTAAAAGCGCAGGGCACGGCCACCCGGCGTGGTTTCGGGGTTGCCAAACATCACGCCGACTTTTTCGCGCAGCTGGTTAACAAAGACCACGACGGTATTGGAGCGGGCGGTGACGGGGGTCAGTTTGCGCAGGGCCTGAGACATCAGGCGGGCCTGCAGACCCACATGGGCATCGCCCATTTCGCCTTCAATTTCACTTTTGGGTACCAATGCGGCGACGGAGTCCACCACAATAATATCGACTGCACCGCTGCGGATCAGCTGCTCGGTGATTTCAAGTGCTTCTTCGCCGGTGTTGGGCTGTGAAACCAGCATGGCGTCGATATCGACGCCGATGGCTTTGGCGTACTCCGGGTCGAGGGCGTGTTCCACGTCAATAAAAGCGGCGACCCCACCCTGTTTCTGGGCTTCGGCCACAGCGTGCAGGGCAATGGTGGTTTTACCGCCGGATTCCTGGCCAAAGATTTCGATCACGCGGCCACGGGGCAAGCCGCCGACACCCAGGGCCACATCCAGCGCCAGGGCGCCGGTGGGGATGGCGTCCACACGGGTGGCCGGGCGATCGCCCAGGCGCATAATGGCGCCTTTGCCAAAGGATTTTTCGATAGAAGAGACGGCGAGTTCAAGCGCTTTGCGCTTGTCTTCAGAGAGAGCGGCATTTTTAGACATGCTTGGATTCCTTTTCAGATGTGATGGCGCAAGACAGATTGCGCAGATACTGATGCATTGTAGGGCGGCAGAGTGCCAGCGTCTATGAACACTATTTTGACACCGGACCCGTATTATAACACATGTATTTCAATGTATAAGAAAAGAAGGCCAGACCGGCAAAATTTTTTTGCCTGACAGCTTTGGCCGCGCGCCTTTTTTGGCTTTTGCGACGGGTGTATGGAATGCCCTTCTTAAGAAGCCACTGAAGCGCTGGCTCAGGCTCCTGCCAAGGCCTTGAAGCTGTGTTATACTCCTAATGACACCAAAATACCTGTGGCCCGACAGCGGTCAGCCACCTCTCCGGAAATGAATGTTGGAAGTTTCAAGCAAAGAAGCACGAGAACTGGTCTGTGACACCTGCGGTTTCGTCAACATGATTGGCGAGAAATACTGCAGCGAATGCGGCTCTCCGCTGGGCATTGAACATACAGCCACGCCCCCGGTCAAAAAAGAAGTGGTGACCGAGATCCCCTTTACTGAGGATGTCAGCCCGCCACCGGCCCCCAAAGTGGCCGAAAAGAACATCAACTGCCGTTACTGCGGTTCCAAAAACACCGCCGGCAACAAATACTGCTTTGAGTGCGGCGCACCCCTGATTTCGCACACCAACCCCAATCGCAGCGTGCAAAAGACCCAGTCCGCCGTGCGCTCGCGCCAGAACTACCGCCCCCAGGACGAAGAAGAAAACGAAGGCCCCGCGCCCCTGCCGCCCAACACGGTACTGCAGGGCCGCTACCAGATCACCAAGCGCATTGGTCAGGGTGGCATGGGGGCCATTTATCTGGCCGATGACCTGCGTTTTTCGCAGCGCGTGGCGGTGGTCAAAGAGATGCTCGATCATTTTACGGATCCTGAGCAGCGCCGCATGGCCACCACCAATTTTGATCGCGAAGCCGAGATGCTGGCCAATCTCAACCATATCGGTATTCCCGAGGTTTATGACCGCTTTACCGAGGGCAACCGCCACTATCTGGTGATGGAGTATATCAATGGGGCCGACCTGGAGCAACGCTGGCTGGATCAGGACAGTGGCCCTTTTGAAGAGTATCAGGTGCTGGACTGGGCCGTGCAGATCTGCGAAATTCTGCACTATCTGCACAACCAGACCCCACCGATTGTGTACCGCGATATGAAGCCCGCCAACCTGATTTTGAACGAGCAGGGCCGTATTTATGTGGTGGATTTTGGCATTGCCCGCCATTTTAACCCGACCAAAAAAGGGACCATGATTGGGACCCAGGGTTATGCCCCGCCGGAGCAGTACCGGGGGCAGGTCGAACCACGCTCCGATCTTTATGCGCTGGCGGCCACCATGCACCACCTGTTGACGGGCCGTGACCCGCAGGCTGAAGCGCCCTTTTCGTTCCCGTCTATCCGGGAACTGAACACCAGCGTGTCGGTGCAGACCGAAAAGCTGATTACCCGCTGCCTGAGCATGGAGCCTGAGGCCCGTTATCGCAGCGCGATGGAGATGAGTGAGGCCATTAAAAAGATCTCACGCCGTCACGGTGGCGCTGCCATGGATCCGATTCAGGGGACCGTACCGATTCAGAGCAAGGGCATTTCCACGGCCTTGATGAAGCTGGGTTTTTCCCATAAGCTGTTTTCAGTCGAGTGGTTGCTGCGCATCAATATTGCCCTGCTGAGCATGATTGTGGTCCTGCTGCTGATTATTCTGCTGGCCAAGAACTAGAGAGGGAGACCATTTGTGACTGTATCTGAACAACCCGAAAGCACGCTCTCACCATCGGCGCCGGCAGAGCACCTGACCGAAGGCACCAAACTGCGAGGCCGCTATCGCATTGACGCCTTTCTGGAGGTCAAAAGCGAGGCCAATCTCTACCGCGCCATCGATGAAGTAACCAATCTGACGGTGATTGTGCGCGAAAAAAAACGCCCGCCCAGCCGGGGGCTCTTGCTCAAAGGTGAGCTGAAAAACCCCTGGTACGACGAGTTCACTATTCTGCGCTCCATTTCTTACCCCACGGTGGTTAAAGCCGTGGATATGTTTGCTGAAAACGAGCGCTATTATCTGATTATTGAACAGCTTGAAGGCCGCGATCTGGGCTATTTTCTGACCAAACAAAAGGTCACCGTGCACCAGTCCTGCGACTGGATGATTCAGCTTTGCCAGTCCTTAAGCCAGTTGCACCGCCGCAAAATTGTGCATATGGATCTCAACCCGCGCTGCATTGTGGTCACCCATGACCTGCAGCGCGTGCGCCTGACCGGCTTCAGCCGGGCCCTGCAGCTGCCGATTATGTTTCCTGTACAGAGCAACACCCCCGGTTATTCGGCTCCTGAGCTGGCCCATCAGGACAGCCATCTGATTGACGAACGGGCGGATATTTATTCGCTGGGGGTGATCTGGCACCAGCTGGTGACGGGTTGTAACCCGCTCAAGCACCGGCGGGACGAAAGCGGTCAATTGATCTTTCCTGAAGTCACTTATTATGTGCAGGATATTAATCCCCAGATCAACAGCATCATCATGAAAATGCTCGATCCGGAGCCCCGCTACCGCTTCCAGAGTATTGACGAGGCCAAGCGGGCCATTCTGGGTCTGTTTCACAATACGCCCTTTTACGCCAGCTTTATTACGGATGTGGGCGTGGTGCGCGAAGCCAACGAAGACAGCTATTTTGTGCAGGACTGGCATTATGTCAGCCAGACCCGCCGGGTCAGCCACGGTATTTTTATTGTGGCTGACGGCATGGGCGGGGCCCAGGCGGGGGAGTACGCCAGTGCGCTGGCCACCCGTGTGGTCTCACAGGTAGTGAACGACGGCTTTTCGCGCCAGGAGCAGCAAAACAGTACTGAGCTGAATATTCCCGATATTCTGGAGCAGGCCATTAAAAAGGCCAATAAGAGTATTTATGATGCGGCCAAGAGCAACCCGGAGTTTCAGGGCATGGGTACCACGGTGACTGCTGCCGTGGTTTATCAGGGCATGGTGTATATCGGGCATGTAGGCGACAGCCGTGGTTATATGATCGTCAAAGATGAAATTGAAAAAATCACGCGTGACCACTCCCTGGTGGGCCGCCTGCTGGAAATCGGCCAGATTACCGAAGAGGAAGCGGCGATTCATCCGCAGCGTAACCTGATTTACCGCTCGCTCGGGGCTTACCCCAATGTTGAGGTGGATCTCTACGAGCGCCCGTTTGTACCGGGCAACTGTCTGCTACTCTGTTCTGATGGTCTGGTGGAGCATGTCAAAGACAGTGAGATTCACCAGATCGTGGAGCGGGCTGCCGATCAGTGGCGGGCCTGTAACCAGCTGGTGAATATTGCCAATATCCGTGGCGGTGAAGACAACACCACCATTATTATCGTGTATATGGACGATTTGCGCTGAGCTTCAATCAGGCTTCACTTGTCTTTGGCCTGGACTTTAGAATATTAAATCTAAGCTGCCACCCATTCCAAAATAGCGTTTGGGTGGTATTTTATTTTAAAAGCTGAATGGTTCAAAGCCTTTTTTAATCAGCTTTTTCAGTCAGTTTGTATTTTGCCTCGGTCTTTTATTAACCCTAAATAACGCTGAGCTTAATCTTATCTTGAATAATCTTCCCCTAACCTTCCCCAATACTTAACCGTTGCTTAATTTTAATCGCACAAGAGCTTAACTTTAGCGGGCGATAATAAGACCAAGAGACGCACAAACGCGTTGCACATTCAAACCGAGGAGACTTCAGACCGATGGCAGACATTGCAGGTTTCATCAACAAGATCAATGACTTCACCCAGACCATGGGTGTGGTTATGGGCGCTGCAGAAGCGATTACCCCCGCCATTCACTCTGTCGATCAGGCCTTTAATCAGGTCGCCTCAGTTTTTACCGGAGACCAGTATTACCCCAATCCTTACCCCATGTACCCCGTTTACCCCGCGCATCCCGTCGGCAATCTGCAGGATGGCAAGGCTGGCTTGATCAGCCATATGCTGGCCGGTGGTGCAGCCGGTGCTGTCACACACAAAAGCACAGCTGACGCGATTCGCTCCATCAAAGCCGGCACCCCCGGCGGTGTCAAAGCTCTCGGTATGTCTTCTCTGAAAGCTGGCGGTATCGGTGCTGCCATTACCGGTGTGGTCTCTGCGGCCAAAAACATGTCGCTCGTTTCCAAAGGCATGCAGTCTTCTGCTGATGCCGCTGGCAATATCACTGCCGATACGGTGGGCGGTCTGCTGGCAGGTGTGGGCGGTGGCCTGGCGGCCGGTGCCGCTTCAATGGCGCTGGGCTCCATGGTTCCCGGTGGCGGCCTGGCACTGACCATCGGTACGGCTGTGGCCGGTGCCCTGGGTGCAACCGGTGCGCATCTCGCTTACAGTGGTTCCGGTTTGCGTGACGGCCTGGCCAACGCGGCCCGCGGCCTGTTTGGTGGCAACAGCCAGTCCTATGGTAATGGCTACGGCCAGCCTTATGGTAATCCTTACGGCCAGCCTTATGGCCAGCAGCCCTACTACGGTTATTAAGTTTTAAAAAAGAGCAGAAAGGCAAAATCAGATGTACGTTCAGTCCACCAGCCCCTACAGTAGTGTTCAGACCAATAGCTTTAATCCTTACGTCCAGAGTCCGGTTGTGGCGGATGACAGCCAGCTGAGCAGTGGTTTCAGCGGTGATTTTGCCAACGTCAGCTCCATGCTGGCCAACGCCGCTGGCGGTGGCTTTGCTGCTCACAAAGTGGGTGCCCAGATGGGTACAAACCTCAAAGGTCTCTTTGGCAATGGTTTCAAAGGCTTCTTTGGAGGCATGAAAAACGTGGCCCTGACAGGCGCCAAAGGTGCCGGTCTGTCGGCGCTGGTTTCTGCTGGTGTTTCGGCTGTTTCCAACGGCGTGGGCGTGGCCACGGGCAAAGTGGACAGCGGCCAGGCGGTCAGCAACGTGGTTAAAGACACCATTGGTGGCGCTGTCGGCGGCCTGACTGCAGCCGGCGCAGCCGGCGTGGGTCACCTGGCCATGAATGCCGTGGGCATGACGGGCACCATTGGTACGGTGGTGACCGTGGGTCTGGGTGTGGTTGGCGGTGTGGTCGGCGGCCAGCTGGCCAAAAAGATGACTGACGGTTTCTGATTTTAATATGCAACTGAATGCTGTTTCCGCACAACTGCAGGTACCTCACCTGTTACCGCCGGCGCAATTGCGTCCGCCGGTGCCCGTGCAGGAAGCAGCTTCTGTGTCTCAAAAAGACGCAGCCCCTGACACCCCTCCTCAGACAACAGTCAAAAACCCTGCTGCTTTTGGTGTCGATACCTTCCTGCGGCACAGCCGCAGCGTGGGTCTGGCCGCTGGCGGCGGTTTTGCGGCTTACCGTCTGGGTGATACGATTGCCAAACAGATGCGTGAAATTGGCCGTGTGCTGGAAGGCCGCCCCAATGAAGGCCTGACCCCGGTCACTCCCAACCTGCAGAAGCTGGCTACTTCTGGCATGCAGGGTGCTGGTTTGTCTGCCATGGTAGCTGGCGGGGTCTCGGTGATCGCCAACGGTATTGCGGTGGTCCGGGGCAATATTGAAAGCCAGACCGCCGTTCAGAATATTATCTCTGACTCGCTCAGCGGTGCCATCAGCGGCTTTTCGGCGGTCAGTGCTGCGGGCGCAGGGAATCTGCTGCTCAGCTCGATGGGCGTTATCGGCTTGCCGCTGACGGTGGCAACCGTGGCCTTTGGTGCGGCGGGCAGCGTCCTCAGTGGTCGCCTGGTCGGCCATCTGAACAGCCAATCGATTGCTGATGAAGCAGCAGCTGAAGCGGCGGCTGAAGAAGAAGCTGCAGCTGAAGCCAAAACAGCGGCTGCGGCTTAGACCACTACGATTTTAACCCGTTCCAGAAACGCAGTCAGGACGTGTGCCCATTCCTGAACGCCTGCAGCGTCATTATTGCTGGCAGCTTCTTCGAGTTCCCGTCCGATATCTGCCAGGGCATCAAAGCCGTAGACTGCGCCTGTGCCCTTCATGCTTTTGCCCAGCACCCGCACGCTGTCAAGTTTGTTTTCGGCCAGGGCCTGTTGAATTTTATTCAGGTCTTTGCGGCGTTTGGCCAGAAAGTCCGGGGCCAGTTTGGCCATGTCGGCATTTAGCTCAACCACGACCGCATCGTCGTCTGTATCATTGTCCTCTTCGTCTGGTTCTGTCTGGGGTACGGCAGCTGCCTCAACTGGCGGCAGGCCGGGTTCTGGCACGTCATCCAGCTCTGAAATGGCTTCAATGACCGGGGTTGCGACTTGTGGTAACTGCTGGCGAGCCCATTCCAGCAGTGTGTTCAGTGTGGCTTCGTCCAGTGGGGCTTGCTCAAAGCGCATAAAATCCTGCTGGCTTTCTTCAGCCGGGGCTTCGCTGCCGAAGGCCACCATTAACAGCGGTTCCCGGCGCTGACTGCGCTCCCATTCCCGAATGGCAATGCCAGCGGCTTCGCCGTTCATGATTGGCAGATCCAGGCCCATCAGTATCAGGTCAAAGTCTTGTTCCTGCACCAGCTCCAGGGCTTTGCGCCCGTTATCCACCATGCGCATTTCGACATTTTGGCCGCCGATGCAGCGCTGGATCTCAAGGGCGTGATCCACGTTGTGCTCGACCAGCAGCAGGCGCAGGGGCCCTGTTGTGGTGGTCTGCTGTTCTGCGGCCTGCCCTGGTGCAGTTTCTTGTTCAATCAGAGTGAAGCCTTCGCTTTCGGGGATGCTTTCCATTTCAGCCAGCGCGTCATCGACCAGCTGAAGATGCTGCCAGACCATTTCCTGGGTCAGTTCCGGCAGGTCTTCGGGTTCTTTTTGGGTGGTCTCCATGGGCAGTGAAAACAGAAAACTGGATCCTTTGCCCTCAATGGTGTTGAACCAGAGCTTGCCGTCGAGAGCCTTGATCAGATGGCTGCAGATAGAGACCCCGCGCACGCCGTATTTTTTGCCGGTGGCCAGCGGATCGTCATCGTTGACCACATCGGTCATTTTGGCTTTGGTGACCGTATCCATGCCTGCGCCGCTGTCGCGCAGCGTAAAGAGAACGGTGGTCTGGGTGCCCTCGGTTTTGGACAGGCGCACTTTCAGCAGAATATTGCCTTCCTGGGTATGTGACACGGCGTTTTCGAGCAGATGAAACAGAATCTCCTGCAGATACAGCGCATCGCCGATCAGAATATCCGGGACATCGGGCTCGACGGAAATCAGCAGCGGCAGGTTTTTGGCTTCGAGTTTTGTTTTGAAAAAGCTCTGAACCTGATAAATCGCAGCTTTTAATTCAAAAGGTCTGGGATTGCGCTCCACAGGTAGAGGATCTTTGTTGCTGCTGTCTTTTTCAAGTTCCTGGGCCAGATTCTGATGGTATTCTTTTATTTCGATCAGGATTTCGTTTTGCGCTTTGTTGAGCATGGTCTGGCTCAGCTCGTTCAGGCGTTCACCCAGCTTTTCGACTTTTTTTTGTAGGCTGCTGATTTGCTGGTCGGCCAGAGAACGGCGCACCACAAGATCTCGGGGCACGGTATCGCGGGCAATTACGCAGAGCACAGGGTGATCGCGCAGATCAAAAACAGAAGTCGTAAACTCCACGTCAATCAGGTGCTGGCTGCGGTTGCGAAAGCGCCCATGTTCACGAAAGAGCAGGCTGGTGCCCTGGTTCAGGCGCTTATCGACCCAGGCGTCCAGGTCTTCGGGCTCCCCTTCCATCACATCATACAACCGCAGGGCGAACAGTTCATCGGCGCTGTAGCCCATCATAATATGAAAAGCTGGATTGGACTCTTCAATGCGTTTGTTAAAGGGGTCAAGTAAAAAGATAGCGTCGGCGTTTTCGCCCATGATTTTGCGGTAGCGCTCTTCGGTGTATTTGAGGGCCTGATCCATCCACTTGCGCCGGGTAATGTCATTAAAGCAGATCACCAGCAGGGCTGAACCAAACACCTGCAGTTCGGTGACTTTGATCTCGGCTGGAAACATGGTGCCATTGCTTTTGATCATGGTCATTTCAGTGCTTTTGCGGTGCAGGGGAATGTCGGCTTTGGCGTGTTCTTTGATCCAGGTGACGTTTTCTTCTGCCTGATGTCCCGGGAAAATCTGATTAAAAAAGGGCTGACCCAGCACATCGCTGCGCTTGACGGCCAGAGCGCGCTCGGCCATGGTGTTGATTTCCAGCAGGAGGCCGTTGTAGTCCAGAATCACGAGACAGTCAAAGGAGGCAATACCCAGGGATTCCAGACACTGCTTGTAAAACTCGATTTGAAGGGTTTGCTGGGCCAGGTTCATCTGGGTGTCGTCCATAAAGGGGTTGTCGAGCTTCAGCAGGGCAACATAGTTGGAGACATAGCGGTTAAAGTCGGGTTGATAACGATAAGCGGTATCGAACAGGAAGGACAGTCCTGATTCGTGTTCGGCGGACATAACAGGTACCCTCAATACTTTTGCTGAAAATGGCCAGGTACTCCATTGTACACGGGGTTGCCTTCAGATCCCAAACCTTGTGGAATAAATCATGCATCCACCGTTCTGTGCTATATTGAACAACGTATGCGTCCTAAAAAACGTGCACTTTGACCCATTAAATTAACAGAATTCAAAACAGGAAGAAGCGTTGCGACGTCAGCCTCCGTAAGCCATATGAACCCGATTCAAACCCTCTGGAACCGCCATCAGACATTTCTGCGCTATGCTATTGTGGGTGCCATGGGTACCGCCGTGGATTTGGGGGTCCTTTATCTGCTCACCGAATGGAGCGGCATTGATCCGCAAGCCAGCTGGTGGTTCCCTGTTTTTGTGACCGCAGCTTTTACCGCTGCCGTGATTCACAATTACATTCTCAACCGGGTCTGGACCTTTCAGAGCAAAGACAAACAGGTCTCGGCCCAGTTTCTGCGTTTTGCGCTGGTCTCGGTCGGTGGTTTTGTGCTGACCCAGGCCCTGATGTGGCTGCTGGTGCCGGTGCTGGGTGTATGGTATCTGCTGGCCAAGGCCCTGACCTCCATGCTGGTGCTGATCTGGAACTTTGGCCTCAATAAAATGTGGACCTTTCGTCAGCAGCACAACACTTACTCTGCCGTAATTTCTTCCTGAAGCGAAAGAATGGTTATCGACAATGTCCAGTGAATCCCCTATTCCCCGCACCCTGGCCTATGCCCGGCATATTGGCCGCGAGCTGGCCCTGCTTTGCCTCTCTTCTCTGAGTCAGACGGCTTCAGAGGCTGACTTTGAAGCCCTGGATCTGGCCGATCTGATTGAGCGCGCCACCCGCATGCTGAACCAGGAAGCCGAAGAATACCTCAATACCAGCGGCAAAGCGCTGGAAGCGGTTTACAGCCAGCTGGAGCAGCTGGACCCCAGCGAGCTGCTCGACGACGACAATATCCGGGACCTTGGGGCCGCCAAACGCCAGTTTAAAAGTGCTTTTGACAAGATCAAAGACAATCTGCGCAGCCAGACCGAGCAGCTCTCGCATGCTGTCAATTTACTCGGCGAATCCCTGCACATCCCGCTGATGCGCATTCTGGCTGATAACCCCCATGTGCGCACCTTTACCCTGGCTCTGGTGGGCGTGTACTGCGAGCAGCGCGAAACCATCGACACCCAGCTGAATGCAGTGGCCGAGGACTGGAGCGTGGAGCGCATGAACAGCATTGACCGCGATCTGCTGCGCATTGCCGCCACCGAAATGCTGTTTGACCCCATGGCCAATCGCCTGGGCGGCGATCGCACGCCCCTGCCGGTGATCATTAACGAAGCCGTTGAGCTGGCCAAAAAATACGGCACGCCCGACTCCTTCCGCTTTGTGAACGCCATTCTGCGCAACCTGCTGCCCCACGCTGAAGCCCGGCGTCAGGGCCAGGAGACGGCATGAGCGACGAGAAGCCCAAAAAGAAAAGCCTCTGGCAGCTGCTCAACACCCCGGTTCAGGACCTGCTCAAAAAAGAAGATGAACCCAAACCGGCCACAACGGCTGTTCCTCAGTCGGCGCCTGTAGCAGAACCTGAACCTGCGCCCGCCGCTGAACCCGAAGCGTCTGCCGGGCCGGTTGCTCAGGCCCAGCCTGAAACAGCACCGGAACATGAGCCAGAACCCAAGCCGGAACCCGAGCCGGAACCTGAGCCGGAACCTGAGCCGGA
>JACYMC010000252.1 GCA_015272195.1 Candidatus Sericytochromatia bacterium | reverse complement strand
CGAAATATACCCTACACCTTATGTGAACGCACCTTTGTGAGAAATGCGGGCTAAATCTCCGCCAATAATTCCGGGTGTTTATCGACGAGTCGGAGGAGTTTGACCACAGGGGCCGGCGGATTGGTTTCGCCACGTTCATAGCGTGAAAAAGCCACTTTGCCGACACCAAATTTAGCGGCCAGCTCGGTCTGGGTCAGTTTGAGTTTTTTGCGAATGCGGCGAATTTCTTCGCTCACATTCCCTTTCACAGAACGAAGCAAGGCCGTCTGCGCTTCGGTATAACGGCGATAACTCGCCTCAGCCCAAACCCCTTCTTCGCAGTCCTGGCACTGCATGAGCTCCATACCATGCAAAGTCAGAGATTGCCCCGCATAAGTCAGGGTTTCATCGACGGTCTGCAATAAAAGATTTTGAGAACCACAGTTGGGGCATATCATGCGTCTGACCTCACTTTGCCTTAAATTGAATCACAGGCGGCCTGTTATCCGCGTAATAAGTCACCTTGATATAGACCTTCACAAGCGCTTCAGTGACCCCATGATACACATCTTGCCAGATCCGATGATCTGCGTGCGTCGTCATGGATTTATAAAAATCTTGCTGGGTTAACTTCAAAACCACCTGCCGCATTTCTTTTTCCGTCAGACCCATTGCCAGACCGCCACGCAAGGCCGTGACTGTAAAGGGCTGGCTATGAACATCTGCGACAATCGCCTGGATTTGCTTCAGGGAATAATGCGGCTTGCGTTTCTCCATAAGACCATATTAATCAATTTGATCAATTAAGTCAATTTGATTAAATAATCAAGTTCCTGTGCAGCGTCTCAGTCTCTTGCACAATCTCGCTTTCAAGGATGCTCATCCGGCTCAGAATGACAATGCCGTTGTATATAACGCGGATCATGCAAAGGGATTGTGGGCTTTCTTTACAGGGCGTGTCTGTTTAACCCATCTGCAGCCGGGCGTTGAACTGGTCAATTTTTTTGACCAGGCTTTGCACAGTAGTGATCTTGCCCTCAAAGAGTGTGAAGAGATCGCCGTGGTCATTAAAGGGCGGATGGTTAAACTGTTGTTTTTCAAGGGCCCCGTTTTCAATCACATAATCCACCACCCGGTGCACAAAGGCAATCTGCTGGCTGTTGAGCGCATGATCCGACAAAAACGCGCTGAACAGCTCCAGCGCGGCCGTGCGCTCTAAGCCCACCAGCCGGGCCACCAGCTTCAGCAAAGGCTCATCGCCGTACTCTCGCTGATAGTCGTCTGCGCTGCCCAGCTCCTGCCAGAGCAGCTGCTCAAAGTAGCGCAGGTCCTGGGGCGTCAGGGCTTTGTTGTGGTGCAGTTTGTGAATCGGCAGATCGTTGGCGTGGTCTTTGAGGTAGGCATTGACTTTGGCTTTGTACGAGCGGTAGTCTTCGCGGCCATAAAAAGTGGGGTTTTCTCTGACTTCGAGCTTCTGGTCGGTAAAGTGGGTGTAATACAACTGCTGGCTGGCACGCCCCAGCAAGTCCAGCAAATCCCGCAGGGCCACCCGTACGGCCTCATGTTCAAACAGATCGGCTTCCTGCCAGTAGGCCGGGTCCTGAATGCGCTCAATCACAGCGGCCTGGCGCTGGATGCGTGCAAGATGCCCTTTGGCCGCCAGGGCCTCGCCGGTTTCGACCAGCTTCTGGCGCTGCTGTTTGCTCGGGCTGCTGCCGCTTAAGCTGGCCAGCATAATGCCATACATCAGAGCATCAAAGCGTTTGCTCAGTTCATTGTCTTCGCTGGGGTTCAGCAGGGGGGCAATCTGTTTTTCGAGTTCTGACACCATAGTGTCGGTAATATTCTGCCAGGCCTCGGCGGTGTTGTAGCAGTGAATAAATTCAATGCGCAGCCGGCTGGCAAAATGGCGCTCGTCAATGGCGCTGAACTCGGCAAAGAGTGCGTCGATCAGCTGGGTGCGAAAGGCCTGCCAGACCGGCTGCTGGTATCTGAGGTGCTGCAGGGCCTGGGCAATGCGCAGCCGCAGGCCAAAAAGCTGCTCGGTCAGCGATGCTGTCGCCCGGCCTTCGCTGAGATTTTTGGCGGTGCGAAAGAACTCAAAATTGCCGCAATAGTCAAAAATGCGAAATGCCTTTTTGTCGTCGCCAATGCCAAAGAGGTCGGGGCGCAAACGCGTGCCGCGCCCGATCATCTGCCAGAACTTGGCTTTGGAGCGCACTTTTTTAAAAAAGACCAGATTGACGAGTTCAGGAATATCGATGCCGGTGTCGAGCATATCAACACTGATGGCGATCTGGGGCAGTTTGTCGGCGGTCGAAAAATCGTCCAGCACCGTATCGACGTATTTGATGCCGTTATAAATGCACTCGGCCCACTTGCCGGCATGCATGGGGTAGAGGGCGTTAAAGCGCTTGAGAATGGCATCGGCGTGTTTGGTATTGGCGGCAAAAATAATGGTTTTGCCCAGGCGATCGCCGCCCATGATTTTGATGCCGTCCTGCATCAGGTCCTGCAGGACTGTATCAATGGTCTGGGCATTAAAGAGGTATTCGTTGAGGGCCTGGCTGTCGATCTGCTCACAGCCCTCGTCAAAGGTGTCTTCCCATTCTTCTTTTTCCTGCTCAGAGAGTTCGTCATAGACAATGCCCTGCTCTAAAAACTTCAGCCGGGTCTCCTGCGAGGTATACGAAACCAGATAGCCTTCTGTGACGGCGTCGGCCAGCTCATAGGCATAGGTCGGCACGTTGTTTTCGAGTTCAAACAGGGCGTAGGTATTGTGGTCAATCTCGGTTTTGGGCGTGGCGGTCAGGCCCACCAGCAGGCCGTCAAAATAGCTGAAAATATCCTGGTATTTTTTGTAGATCGAGCGGTGGGCCTCATCCACAATGATCAGGTCAAAATGGCCAGGGGTAAACAGAACCGCGCCGTCTTTGGCGCGGGTGGTGTCGATGGCGTTCATCATGGTCGGGTAGGTCGAAAACACCATGCGGCTGTCGGGATTGTCTTTGGCGTCGAGCAGATTGCAGATCGACAGGCTGGGCAGCAGGTTGGCAAAGTTCTTTTTGGCCTGTTTGATCAGTTCGCGCCGATCGGCCAGAAAGAGCACGTGCTTGATCCAGCCCCGGCGCATCAGCAGATCGACCAGGGCAATGGCCGTGCGGGTTTTGCCCGTACCCGTGGCCATCACCAGCAGCGCCCGGCGGTGCCCCTGGCTGAAGGCTTCACAGACCGCCTGAATGGCGGCTTTCTGGTAATGGCGGTTGACGATCTGCGCCTGAATATCCAGGGTCTGCAGGGGCTGTTTTTCGGCTTCGCGCTGGCGCACCCATTCACACTGGGCCGGGGTTAAAAAGCCCGCCACCGTGCGGTCCGGGGCGTGGGCATCGTCCCAGAAATAGGTGCTAAAACCGTTGGTATAAAAAATAAAGGGCCGCACGCCGTGCTGGGCTTCCAGACAGTCGGCATAAGCCTTGGCCTGAATTTTGCCTTTTTTGGGATCAACGCTGGTTCTTTTGGCCTCAACCACGGCCAGGGGCAGGCCATTGGCGGCATAGAGCACATAATCGACATAGCCAGTACCCGAGGGGGTGGGCATGCCCGTGACATCAACCTCTTCAATACAGTTGCTGCCCAGGGTCCAGCCGGCCATTTCGAGCATCAGGTCAATGTAAATTTTGCGCGTTTTGTATTCGCTGATGTCTTCGGGGGTGTACTCACGGCTCTGGCTGTGGGCTTCGCGCTTCTGGGTAAAGGCTTCGCGGGTTTCCTGGGCTTTGAGCAGATCCTGCAGGGCCTTGTCTTTGGCTTCGAGTTCGGCCATCATGCGGGCCAGCTCCTGCTGCATCTGCACGCTGCGCTGGGTGTTCAGTTCTTTGTTGGGCAACAGCGCAGGGTCAAAGGGCTGATCGTGAATCGTATCGGCATAAGAGTAGTCAATCCAGGCCACAAACTCATACAGGCTGTGCAGGGCCTCTACCGCCTGCTCACGGGGCACGGGCCGGGCCGTGTGCGCGGCTTTATTGCCCAGCTGCACAATCAGGCGCAAACGCGGAAAGAGCGTGGCGGGCAGAATGCCCTTAAAGTGATGGTCATGAATCAGGGCCGAGAGATTGTCCTGGTAGGGCACTTTGAGCTCACTTTCGTAGGCATAGACCCATTTCACCGCCAGCTCCAGCGCCCGCCGGGTCTGCATTGCGGCGCTGGCATACGACACGGCCAGCGAAGCCTCGGCATCAATACAGGCTTCGGCAAATTCTGCAAACAAAGGTTTTTGCCGCAGAAATTCAAAGTTACTCATGCTTCTGATTTTTCTGTTTATTTACGAACATGGCTGACATGATGAGATGTTCAGCATACTAGCCCGCATTTCTCACAAAGGTGCGTTCACATAAGGTGTAGGGTATATTTCGGGAGTTTTTACTGAACTCGGTAGCCTCTGAACAGGCCGTTTCACGCTTGATTCATTGTCTTTGTTCGTTCGCTGGGTGAAAGACGACAGGCCAAAGATAACCTGGTTTCAGGCGATTGAGATCTTGGTGAAGGGGCTCAGGCTCACGGTATTCGCAATCGCTTCAGAACCTGTCCCCACAGAGAACGAAAGGGGCACGCGCTCGCCAAT
Organism: Candidatus Sericytochromatia bacterium; assembly: GCA_015272195.1. Taxonomy (GTDB): domain Bacteria; phylum Cyanobacteriota; class Sericytochromatia; order UBA7694; family UBA7694; genus JACYMC01. Next base: position 319 of record JACYMC010000252.1, on the reverse strand, counting down.
TGACAGATCAGGTGCCCACCGACATGCAGGACGCGCGCCGCTACCTTCAACAGCTTGAGCCGAATTGTTCCGGCCTGTGCTTTGGCGAGCTTTGTGCCCGTCAATCCGAGCCGGCGAATCGCTTGCATCAGAACATACGCCAGCCCTGAAAACCAGAGCCGAAGCTGGTTGGCCCGAAACAGATGCGCTGACGTTCGTCCCGCAGCGAGGTCGTGTTTCTGCTCTTTGATCCGGTTTTCCATGTCCCCGCGGGCACAGTAGACTTGCTCGTAAAGATCTCTGGGTGTTGTCTGCTCCAGTGTCAAAGAGGTTACTACAA
>JACYMC010000149.1 GCA_015272195.1 Candidatus Sericytochromatia bacterium | reverse complement strand
AGCGCATCTGTTTCGGGCCAATCAGCTTCGGCTCTGGTTTTCAGGGCTGGCGTATGTTCTGATGCAAGCGATTCGCCGGCTCGGATTGACGGGCACAAAGCTCGCCAAAGCACAGGCCGGAACAATTCGGCTCAAGCTGTTGAAGGTAGCGGCGCGCGTCCTGCATGTCGGTGGGCACCTGATCTGTCAATTGGCGAGCGCGTGCCCCTTTCGTTCTCTGTGGGGACAGGTTCTGAAGCGATTGCGAATACCGTGAGCCTGAGCCCCTTCACCAAGATCTCAATCGCCTGAAACCAGGTTATCTTTGGCCTGTCGTCTTTCACCCAGCGAACGAACAAAGACAATGAATCAAGCGTGAAACGGCCTGTTCAGAGGCTACCGAGTTCAGTAAAAACTCCCGAAATATACCCTACACCTTATGTGAACGCACCTTTGTGAGAAATGCGGGCTAAAGCTGAGCTGGCATTTGTGGTGACAGCCCGATCAGGGCACGAAGTTCCTGCGTTAAAGTCTCAGTGTCGGTATAATGAAGAAAATGCGGTCTCAACCGTTTAAAATAAGGAGATAAGATACATGGCCTTTAATGATGCACAAATCCGTCCGCCCAGCTTCAGTGCGGTGGTTGGCGTGGTGATCGGTCTGGCCGTGCTGGTGTTTGTCAGCGCCAGCGTGGTGATCGTTTCTGCCGGTGAGCGCGCCGTGATTTTCGACAACTTCAGAGGGGTGTTGCCCGGTGTGCGCAATGAGGGCATGACCTTTGTGTTGCCCTTTGTTCAGAAAGCGGTGCGTTATGATGTCAAAACCCAGACCTATAACGTGGGCACCTCTGATGCCGATGCCAGTGCTACCGGTATCGCTGAGCCTGCCATTGAGGCCCGCACTGCTGACGGTCAGACGGTACAGATGGAACTGTCCGTGCGCTTCCGTCCCAACGAAGAAAACCTCTGGAAGCTGCACCGCGAAGTGGGCCCCAACTATGCCTACAAGATTATTGTGCCTGAAATCCGCTCCGTGATTCGCACCGTGGTGGCCCAGTATAACGTGATGGACGTTTACTCCGGCAAGCGTACCGAGATCCAGGAGCGTCTTGACACCGGTCTGCGTTCTACCTTTGACCGTTATTATATTGAGCTGCAGGAGGTGCTGATCCGCAATACCCGCTTCTCAGACGAGTTCCAGAAGGCGATTGAAGCCAAACAGGTGGCTCTGCAGGAAGCCCAGCGCATGGAGTATGTGCTGCAAAAAGAAAAGCAGGAAAAAGAGCGTAAGATCATTGAAGCTCAGGGTGAAGCAGAGTCGATGCGGGTGCGTGGTCAGGCCCTGGCTTCTAACCCCCGTCTGATTCAGTATGAATATGTGCAGAAGCTGACCCCCGGTATCAAAGGTGTGGTGACAGATCAGCAGACGATCATGAACTTCAGCAGCATTTTTGGTGACGAGAAAAAATGAGCAAACGTCCGCTTCTGCTGAGTTTATTGGCCCTCAGCCTGGCTTCGGCCAGTCTGGGGGGCGAGCGTATGTCCTGGGCCCAGTCCGGCACGTCCGGCAAGGCCCAGGCTGAGCAGCAGGAGCGGGTGCGCATCTACTCCGACAAGGCGGTTTACCGCCGCCAGGAAAAGCGAGCCCAGGCCACCGGGCACGTTAAAATTATTCAGGACAACACCACCATTTACGCTGACGATGTGCTTTATCACGAAGACACCAAACAGTCTTTTGTCGATAACGGCGTCAAAATTGTGCAGGTCAACAAAGAAAAAGAAAAAGGCCGCACCACCGTGATTACGGGCGTTAAGATGACGGCTTATCACGAAGAACGCCGTATATTTCTTAAAGAAGCCGTGCGCATGGATCGTGAATCCTATCAGTATCCTTTGCCCCAGAGCTATGTAGACAATAAAGACATCAAGCGTGAACGCACCGAAACCGCCCTTAAAAAGGCCCGCTCTGTGGTGACCTCCGATCAGATGGAGTACTTTACCCGCAGCGAAAACGCCAATCTCGATGGCAATGTGGTCATGCTGCAAAAAGACAAAAAGATCACCGGCGATAAAGCCCGCATCCGGGGAGAGGCCGATGGGGATCTGATGATTGTGGAGGGCAATGCTGAGGTCACCCAGATTGATGGCCGCTGGCTGGTCGAAAACAAAATCATCGACAACGATCCTAAAGACGAAGAACAGCAGCGTTTTGTGCGCGAAAAACTGATTATCAAGGCCGATAAAATCACTTTTTTCAGGGCCACGGATGATCTCAAAGCCGAGGGCAATGTCAAAATAACTCAGAAAGTGGGCGGCAAAGAGCGCGTGGCCGTGGGGGATGAAGCCACCTACAGCGAGCTGCAGCAATTGGCAGCTCTGATTGGTAATGTCAGGCTGCAGCGCGAAAACGAAGACTGGCTGACCTCTGACAAAGCCCTCTTTTATACCGAAAAAGAAGAGTTTCAGGCCTTTGGCACCGAGCGCGAGCAGGTGATCTCAGAGTTCACCATTGACGAAGATGACGAGCGCAGCTCTAAAGAACCGCTGAATCCAGCGCTGCCACCCTTTGACCTGGATGCCCATGAGCCGGGACAGCGTCTGCCCAGCTGGCTGCGCAACCGACCGACCCCCCAGCGCGCTCCGGCCCAGCCGACGATTCCTTCAGCTGTACCGGCGATTCCACCTGTACCAAGGCCTGATACCGTGCGTGGCGCTGTACCGCCTTCAGCACCCGAATCCCCGTCAGCCTCTGCACCACCAGCCGCGTCACCCGCTCCTCCGACAACACCTGCACCCCAGCCGGTGGAGTCCAGCTTTACGATTCAGACCGATGAATAAAACGCCGGGCTGGTGTGCGCTCCATTTGCTGCTTTTGATGAGCCTGAGCGCCTGTGCCCGTCCGGGTATGCTGCTCAAACAGTGGCCTGACTTTATTGACCCCCGCCTGACCCTGGCCGATTTAAATCAGGACAGGGTGCCGGACTATCTGCTGACAGGCTATGCCTATAAGCCGCGTAAAGACACCGCGGGTAAACCACTGACGGATAGTGTGGCAGCTCTGGATGCCCGTTCTGGCAAGCGTCTGTGGGCATACGCTACAGAGGGACATATTGCGGGCTACCCGACGCTTTACCGCCACAAAGTCTATGTCGGCTCAGCAGATCGTAAAATTTATGCCCTGAGTGCCCAGAATGGCTATGTGCAGTGGAAATATGCCACCGGGGGCGAAGTTCGGGGAACACCGGCGGCGGGTTATGGTCATGTCTATATCGGCAGCCGAGACCGTTTTTTGTATGCCTTAAAAGCCGAGACGGGCCAGCTGGCCTGGCGTTTTCAGGCGGCCCAGGCTTTTGATGCTCCACCGGCACTGTATCAAAAGCAGGTGCTGGCAGCCTCATGGGACCAGCATCTCTATGCCCTGGATGCCCGCAGCGGTCAATTGCAGTGGAAGTTTAAGACAGACAGTTATCTTTCTGCGGCACCCGTGGTGGATCGGGGCGTGGTCTATCAGGGTTCCTGGGATCACTTTCTTTATGCCCTGGATGCCAGCACGGGCAAGTTGCGCTGGCGCTTTGAAACCCGTGGTGTGATTGAGCATGCCAGTGCGGTGGTCTTTGAAGACACCGTTTATGTCGGCAGCAATGACAAATATTTTTATGCCGTTGACCGCCGCAGCGGTCGTCTGAAATGGGCCTTTGAAACCGCAGACGCGATTTATGCCACGCCGGCGGTATCTGACGCCGGCGTTTACTTTTCGTGTCGTGATGGTTATCTTTATGCCCTCACGCATGCGGGGGAGCTGCGCTGGAAAGAGCGGCTGAACGGGGCGATACGCTCTTCGCCTGCACTGGGTCGGCAGGAGGTTCTGATAGGTTCTCCCCAGAGCGGCCTGTCGCGTCTTTATGATCCCTTTGCTCAGGTTCACTGGGGCATGTATGGTGGTGATCCGGCGCACTGGCAAAGCACGGCGCTGGCAGCCAAAGAAACTGAAAATATCCAGGACATTCGCTCTGGCTGGTGGTTGGCACGATTATGGCAAGATCTTTCCGCGCTGTTTTCTTAACGCTGCTGCAGCAATACCGCTCACTGCAACTGTTGCTGGTGTTGAGCTGGCTGGCTTTTGGGCTGGCAGGGGTACTGGTCAGCGCTTTTTGTGTACGCCTGATTTTCTTTGTGGATGCGCCCCAGCAGACCCAGTCTTTTCCTGTTGGTTTGCTGCAGTTTGTGATGTTGCTGGCGGCCTTGCGCTTGCTGAGCCTGGCGCTAGCGGGTCTGCATGAGCGTCTGGGCTTGTACTGGCGTCAGCGCAATCCGCTCCGGGCTGAAAGTCATTTTCAGTGGGCGCTGCGCATGACCCCCGGTAATCCAGCGCTTTACTGTGAGTGGGGGGCAATGCTGCGTGAGCAGCGCCAATATGCCAGAGCACGCTATCTGTTTGAACAGGCCCTGGCGCTGGGCCTGGATCTGGACCAGCCGCGGGTGGAGCTGGCCCATCTGGCTTTGCAGCAGGGGCAATGGGAGCAGGCCCTGCATGATTTTGACCGCGCGTACCGCATCCGCCGCGGGGTGGCCTGGAATGATCTGCCGGAACATATTCCCGAAGAAGATCCACTGCCCCCCCAGATCCGCTCACTGGAAACTTCACTGACCAAGCTGCGCCATGATGCGGCACAGCTGACTTTTTTACTGCAGGGCAACTACCTCTCGGCCCGTTTTGAGCCCTTGCTGGCAGCCTATCAGGCTTTGCTGGCTGACGTACCCGCAGGGGCGGATAAAATTCAGCTCAGCAAGGCCCAGCACCAGCGTATTCACTTGCTGCACGGCCGCAATTTTTATATTGCGCCGGTGCCTGCTTTTCCGCGTAAGGTACTCAATCCTGCGCTCGACTGGGCCAGGATTCAGCAGGACTATCTGAGCGCAGAACCGGGACTGGTGGTGATTGATGATTTGCTGCAGCCCGATGCCACCGAAGCCCTGCTGCATTTTTGCCAGAAGTCAGCCATCTGGCACGATGATGCCCGACCTGGTGCCTATCTGGGAGCCTATATGGACGATGGTTTTAATTGTGGTTTGCTGTATCAGGTGGCCGAAGCCGTGCAGCAGGCTTTGCCTGAGGTGATTCAGGGCGCGCCGCTGAAGCACATGTGGGCTTATAAATACGATTCAGAAGCCCAGCAGGGTATTCAGGTGCATGCTGATGGCGCGCGGATCAACCTGAATTTCTGGGTGACCCCTGACAGCGCTAACCGTAACCCTGAGACTGGCGGCCTGCTGGTTTACCATGCCAAGGCGCCAGCTGACTGGGATTTTGAAGACTATAACCATGACACGGACCGAACAGAGGCTTTTCTGGCTGCCCAGCAGGCCGGTGTGACCCGCGTGCCCTATCGTCAGAACCGGGCCGTGCTGTTTGATTCCCGCCTGTTTCATGCTACCGATAGCTTTGATTTTGCGCCAGAGTACCTGAATTGGCGCATCAACATTACCCTGCTCTATGGCTGAGGGCATGCTCAGCGGGGCTGCTCCTGCAGCAGTTTGCGCAGCTTTTTTTCGGCCTGTTTGAGTTTGCGGCAGACATCCATCTGTGACATCTGCAGTTGCTGGGCAATCACGGCCTGGGTCAGGTCTTCAAAATAGCGCAGAAACAGCAATTGCTGGTCCAGCTCCGGCAGCTGACGAATGCCGGATTCGATATAAATGCGGGTGTCCATCTGGCTCTGGGGATTTTCGTCATCTTCGGTCAGGGTATCCATCAGGGTCTGGTGTTCCTGCTCTTGATCGGTGTAGCTTTGATCCAGCCAGAGCATGCGCATCTGCTGCAGATAGGTCAGGGCTTCTTCTACGCTGCTGAGGGGCAGCTCCAGTTCAGCAGCAATATCTTCAGGGCCGGGCTCGCGTTTGAGCTGCTGTTTGAGCCTGCGCTCACAGGTCTGAACCCGGTAAGCCAGTTCCTGTAAAGAGCGGGGGCCTTTGAGCAGTTGCTGTTTATCGCGCAGGTAATGGCGAATATGGCCGGTGATAAAGTGGGTGGCATAGGTCTTAAAAGAGGCGTTCTGGCTGCTGTCAAAACGGCGCTGGGCTTCGAGCAGGCCAATCATACCCACTTGTACGAGATCTTCAATCGGGTCTACCGTGCGCCGGGAGAGCCCCCGTGCGATTTTGTAAACCAGACTGGCGAATTCCCGTACAACGGCTTCAGGATCCAGATGTACAGTGCTTTCTGTCTTGTTGATGGATTCGGCCATGCACGCGACGCTTTGCTCCAAATGTGACTGGGTCAACAGACCTTTACGGGTCCTATGCTATGATATCACAACCGCGATCTGTTCCTGCCTGCACACAGGAACAGCTGACGCATTTTTGAGATCAGGATACAAACTATAAAGGATTCAGATGGCAAACACAGAGGCGCGTGGACAATGGCAATCCCGTCTGGGATTTATTCTGGCTGCGGCAGGTTCTGCCATTGGTCTGGGCAATATTGTCTTTTTTGGTGCCAATGCTTATAAGTATGGCGCAGGTGCTTTTTATCTGCCCTATCTGATTGCCCTGTTTACTATTGGGATCCCGGTGATGATTGTAGAGTTGGGACTGGGCAGCCTGACGCGCCGGGCTTTTCCGCCTTCACTACACCGTCTGGCGGGCCGCTTTGGCGAGTTCTGGGGCTGGTTTGCCCTGGTCAGCGCCTTTCTGGTCACCATGTACTATATTACGATTCTGAGCTGGACTTTTGGCATGCTGATCGGTGCGCTGGGCACGCTCTGGCAGCCTGAGCAGGCTCTGACAGCTTTTCCTGCGGTGAAGAGTCTGCCCAACCCCATGGGTTACTTTTTTGACATGATTTCAGGCTGGCTGCCGCTGGCTTTTGTGGTGATCATCTGGGTGGCCAATCTGGTGATTATTCTGCGAGGCGTCAGTCAGATTGAGCGCATTAATCGTATTTTTCTGCCCCTGATGTGGCTGTTTATGCTCTTTCTGATTGTGCGGGGGCTGACCCTGCCCCAGGGTCTGGAAGGCCTTTATCTCTTGTTTACGCCCAATTTTGAGGCCATGAAAGACATTGCGATCTGGAAAGGGGCCTTCAGTCAGATCTTTTTTACGCTCTCACTGGGTTTTGGGGTGATGACGGCTTATGCCTCCTATCTGCCCAAAGACGCGGATCAGGTCGGTAACCCCCTGATCATCAGCTTTATGAACTGCTGTTTTGAGTTTCTGGCCGGGATTGCGGTTTTTACCATGCTGTTCAGCTTTGCGATTGTACCCCAGGCCAGCACCCTCAGTATGACCTTCTTTGTGATTCCCCAGGGTATTGCCCAGATGCCGGGTGGCATGCTGGTGGTACAGGGCTTTGGGGTGTTGTTCTTTGTGCTGCTCTTGCTGGCCGGTATCAGCTCCAGCGTTTCGCTGGTCGAAGCCCCCATGTCAGCCCTGATCGACAAGTTTGGCATGTCCCGCCGCCACCTTGTCCCTTTGATTGGCGGTCTGGGAATCATGGGCTCAGCTGCTTTTGCCCTGCCCTTTGTGGTGGATCCGGGCCTGGACTCCAACGGTACGCTGGGCCTGACCCTGCTGGATCTGATCGATCACTGGGCCTTCTCTTATGGCCTGCTGCTGGGTGGGCTGGTAGAGTGTGTGATCGTGGGCTGGTTCTTTGGCGCAGACAAGCTGCGGGCTCGCATCAATCAGCATGCTTCTTTGCATCTGCCAGCCCTGTTTGATGTCTTTGTCAAATGGGTGATTCCCGCTGTACTGATTTATATTCTGGCCTCTTCTGCCTGGCAGGAGTTTGGCGGCATTTATGGTCATAATTACGTCATCAAAGGCTTTCAGCCCTGGCTGCCGGTTCTGTGCTTTCTGATCTGGCTGGCCGGCGGGGGATTGCTCTCAGCCCTGCTGACCTTCTCGCGAGAATACCCGCTGCAGGAGGAACAGCTCTGATGCGCTTGCGTTTGTTTGTTCTTGGCCTGATCGTGTTCGTCGGTCTGGCCGGTGTGATCGCAGGGGCTGCGGCTACTGAAGAGCGTCCGACCCTGGGCCTGGACGGGGTGCAGTATCCTCTGGTGGGTGAACCCGTGCGGGTCTTGATTAGCCACGCGTCTTACCCTGAACTGGAGCGTTTTCAGGTGAAGGTCACCTATCGGCCCAACAGCGATGTCAGCAAAGAAGAAGTGCTGCCGCCCCCCAATGACTTTGGCACGGTAGAATGGACACCTACAGCTGCCGGCATCACTATTTTAACGGCAGAAGCCCCGGCTATCGAGGGTTTTGAAGCAGTCAAGCTGACCCTGCAGATCTCGGTGCGCCATGGCGGCTTTCCGCTTTCGGGCCTGCTGATCTTTGTGTTCTCGATGCTGACCCTGTTTGGCGGTCTGGCGCTGGTGATTTTAAAAACCACGGGTAAATCCCCGGCACAGCATGACTGATTTTCTGGCGGCCTGGTCTCAGCGGCGCCTGGCCAATGGTCTGGACGTCTGGCTTTACCGCGACACCAGCCTGCCGCTGGTGACCAGTATGCTCTGGTACCGCGTGGGATCTGGCGATGAAGCGCCGGGTATTACGGGCTATTCACACTTTCTGGAGCACATGCTGTTTAAAGGCTCTCAGCGTTTTGGGTCCGGTGATCTGGATCGCCTGACCCTGGCCTGTGGCGGCTGTAACAATGCCTTTACCTCGCTGGATGCCACAGCCTATCTGTTTCAGCTGCCCGCGCCGCACTGGCGACTGGCGCTGGAGATTGAAGCCGATCGGATGCGTGGCGCCCGTCTGGATGCCGACGAGCTGAATACGGAGCGGGCCGTGATTCTCGAAGAATGGCAGACGGCTGCGGATGATCCCGAAGAATTGCTCTGGGAGCAACTCAATCAGCTGGCGCTCTTGCGCCATGCCTACCGTTACCCGGTGCTGGGCTGGCCTGAAGATATTCAGGCCTGCAGCCCTGAAACCCTGCGTTCCCATTATGATCGCTATTATCACCCCAACCAGGCTTTGCTGTTGCTGGTCGGGGATCTGCCTGAAGATGCCCTGGAGCAGGTGGAGGGGACCCTGGGGCAGATTCCGGCGGGTCCGCCGGCGCCGCCGCGCCCGCACTTAAAAGAAGAAGCGCCCCAGGGTCAGCGCCGCCTGACGCTGAAACGTGAAGATGTTCAGGTGGCGCGGCTGGTGCTGGCCTGGCCGGCCCCGGCCTTTGCCGATCCGGATTATCTGGCCTTGAATCTGTTTCAGTATCTGTTTAGCGAGGGCTGGAGCAGCCGGCTGCAGCAGGTGCTGGTTGAGCAAAAACAGCTGGCCAGCAGTGTCAGCTCGGTGCTCTTTGAAACCCGTGAACCTTATCTGTTCTGGGTACAGCTGGATGCCCGCCTGAAGGCCGCACCTGATGCGCTGGAGCAGGCTTTTTTTGAGGTCTTGCAACAGCTGCTTGATGCGGGCATTCAGCCTGCCGAGCTGGAGCGCGCCCGCCGGCAATGTCTGACAGATTTTTATCTGTCACAGGAAACCACCGAAGGCCTGGCCCAGTGGGCCGGCGAAGTCCTGACCACGGGGCAGCCTGAGGATTTTTATGCCTATGTCAGTCGTCTGCAGGCCATCACACCTGAGCAATTGCAGCAGGCGCTGCAGCGCTGGCTGGATCCAGAGCGACTCACCCTGGGCTGGCTATTGCCCGATGCTGCAGCCGAAACGGAAGAACCACAGACCGAACCCCCTTCAGAACCGGCCCGTCTGACGCGCAGTCTGCGCCGGCACCGTCCGGCCTCTGCACCGCCGGTGTCTGAAGCATTGCCCTGGCCTGAATCGGTTCCACCCCGCTGGCCTGATCTGCCGGCTTCAGCGCACACGCTCGCCAATGGGCTGCGGGTCTGGGCCCATGCCAATACGCGCCGGCCGATCTTTTGCATGGAGTTGCTTTTGCCCGCCGGTGTTTTTTATGAAACGCCGGCCCAGCGTGGCGTGGCCAGCCTGACGCTGGCCCTGCTGATGAAGGGGACCCATCAGCGTTCGGCCCCAGATTTTGCTCAGGCCCTTGATCAATTGGGGGTCAGCCTGGATGTCTTTTGTGGTTACCGTGGGGTCGTTCTGCAAATGGAAGGTCTCAGTGAAGCCTTTGCACCGGCTCTGGAGCTGCTGACTGAGGCGGTGTGTGAACCACTGCTGGCGGCTGCTGAGTTTGACAAGCTGCGCCATCTGGCGCTGGTGGGCCTGGCCCAGGCCGAAGAAAGCCCTTCTTATCAGGTGGGCCGTGCCTTTGTGCAGGCCCTTTATGCCAACACGCCCCTGGCTGAAAGCACCGAAGGCCGTGAGGAAACCCTGCAAACACTGACAACAGAAGATGTGCAGGCTTTTTACGCCCAGCATTATCAGCCGCAGTCTGCAGCTCTGTTTCTGGCTGGCGCACTGCCTGCAGACTGGTCCGACCGGGTGGTGCAGGCGCTGGGCCAGTGGGCACCCGGAACGCAACAGCAGCCGGCCCTGGCATCCATGACGTTTCAGGCGGGCAGTGGCTTTTGTTATCGGCATCTGCTCTTGCCAGAGCGGGATCAGGTGACACTGGTGATGGGGCATCTGGGGGTATCGCGTCAGCACCCGGACTTTTTGGCGCTGCTGGTGCTGGAGGTGATTCTGGGTTCAGGTTCAGGCTTTGCGGCCCGTATTCCTCACGCGCTGCGTGAAGAACAGGGCCTGGCCTATTATGTTTCCTGGAGTGCCAGCCTGGGGGCTCATTTGCATCCGGGCCTGGTTCAGGCTGAGCTGGAGTGTGCCCCCGATAAGGTGCATGCCTGTGTTCAGGGGGTGCTGGCTGAGATCCGGCGCGTGCAGCAGGAGGGGGTGACGCCACGGGAGCTGGAAATGGCCCGTGCAGCACTCTGGGGACAGCGCCTCTTTGCGCTGGAAACCAATGCCCAGCGCTGTGATTTTTTGTTGCAGCGGGATTATTATGCCTGGCCTGACAGTGATCTGAAGGCCTGGACAGCTGCACTGGAAGCCCTGGATACCGGGCGTTTGCAGCAGGTGGCACGGCAGCATCTGCACACCCGTAACTATACCCTGATTACAGCAGGGCCAGCACTGCCCTGGTCTGAGAAAGATTTTGCGCGCTTATGAAAGGCATTATTCTGGCCGGGGGTACGGGCTCGCGACTGTACCCTTTAACCAAAGTCACCAATAAACATCTTTTGCCCGTGGGCTCTGAGCCCATGATTTATCATCCCCTGCGCAAATTGGTCGCCGCAGGCATTAGCGAAGTGCTTGTGGTCACCGGTTTAGAGCATATGGGGGCGGTGGTCGGTGCGCTGGGCAGCGGGCGGGAGTTTGGCTGTCAGCTGACTTACCGGGTACAGGACGAAGCCGGTGGCATCGCTCAGGCTTTGGCTCTGGCAGAGGCTTTTGTCGGCAGCGACCAGATGGTGGTGCTGCTGGGTGACAATATCTTTCAGGATGATCTGATGCCCTTTGTGGCAGCCTATCGGCAGCAGGCCGTGGGCGCCCGTTTACTGCTGAAAAGCGTTTCGGACCCTTCACGCTTTGGGGTGCCGGCATTTGCGCAAGACAAGATTGTACGCATTGAAGAAAAACCCGCCAATCCCCCTTCACAATATGCGGTCACCGGCATTTATTTTTATGATGCCCAGGTGTTTGACCTGATTCGCCAGCTGAGACCTTCCTGGCGCAATGAGCTGGAGATCACCGACGTCAACAATCTTTATCTGGCCCGGCAGCAGCTGGGTTATGATTTTTTGCAGGGCTGGTGGACCGATGCCGGGACTTTCAGCTCCCTGGCGCAGGCCAATCAGCTCTTAAGCACTCAGCCGGTATAACGGGCGCCTTCAAGGGCATGCATGATCTCGTGTTGATAAGACGGTGGCCTGCCTGTAATTTCGGTTTCAGCGGCCTGAACCAGTACGTTTTGAAATTGTTGCATATTCAGGGGAGGAAACTGAATTCCGGTGGTTTGTCTCATGCTTTGAACGCCTGTATTGATAAATCGAAGCATAGAGCTCATAGTGCTTTGAGACCGAGGCTCCTGAAACACCCCACGTAATCTTTGCTGAAATTCAATCTCAGAAATCTGGTTGCTTCTGAAAGCGGTGACCAGATTTCTAATCTCGGTGCGAATGCCTTCCATCTGACGATGACCAGGTATCTCAAAGGCTCTTTGTATTTGAGCAAAGTTTTCAATACCCTGGCGGCCAAAATCCAGTGAGCGCTCAAATAGGGTGTTGACTTCAAAACTTCTGTTGGTTAGAGCTTCCTGAAGATGTGGATTCTGGAGTGCAAGGTCGATACCTGGATGCAGGTGTTGTGCAATATCGGGATGCGCGTCCCGATCAAATTCACCGGTCGCCCGGTAAATCGCCAGGGCGGCTACAAATGCGCGGCCTGACTCTGGCGTGTCGCTTAGCCCGTGCCGCTCCAAAATGGTGCTCAACTGAGGATCGTCCTGGCTCAGGACTTCCTGATTCAGCTGCTGGATTTCGGCTTCGATGGCGGCACGATTTGTGACCGGTTGTCTCAGCTGTTGATACAGTTCAGTATAGCGGGTGCTGAGCTGCTCGAAGCGCTCACCGGGTGTTACTGCTGTATTTTCAGCGGTTACGGCTACAACTTCTGCTGCTGCTGTAGCCGCACCCATGATGTTCATAAAGGGCGGTGAGCTTGTTGGTGTTGTGGTGTCAGGCGGTGTTCCCATGGTGCTTCCGGTGCCTGCAGCGCTTTGCAGCTGGCTGCGCAGCTCGGCGTAATCTGTGTTGAGGCGCTGGCTCAGGGGCAGGGTAAAGTTGAGGGGTTGGTTACCATGGCCCAGGATACTGTCGAGACGTTGCAGAATATCTTCAGGGCGGTAGCCACATTCTGCAGCCATACTGCGAATTTGTTCCGTATTATATGGACTGCCGTTTAAAGAGTTCATCACCAGAAACTTGGTCATAGAACGTCGCATTAATCGTTGAGGGTCATAACTGAAGACCCGGCTGGCTTCAGCAAAGTCCTCTTCAGCGTTGATTGCTCCATAGGCTGAAGCAGCCGTGTGATCATTATGCAGTCTATCGTTATAGTTGTTCTGGGCGACATGGCTCATGGAATGCCCTATTTCACCTGGGGGCTGTTCCGAGTTGAAAAATTGTGACCAGTTTCTGCGAATATTAAGATCTGTGTTGGTGTTGAGCTCGGCTTCCCAGAGATGCCCTATTTCGTGGACCACCAATTGCTCAGCCAAATCCTGACCCTGACCAGAATCCATTACGTTAAACCAGCTTTTAACAAGGTTTTCGGCACTCTGTCGGTCAAAGTGTCCGTCACCCAGGGCACGCATATTCTGCAGATCGCTTTCCAGCCCGCTGCGGGTGTGGGGTGCCATTTCCAGGCCTTCTTCTGCCAGCAGGGCCCGAATATGCTGGGTCACATCGCGCGTGATCTGGGCTGACGGTTGACCAGCGGCCAGTCTGCCAAACTGTTCGTTCATATACTGCACCAGCTCAATTTTGCGGGCTTCAGGAATGTCGGGATCGTCTTCAATTCGCTCCCGCAGGGTGTTCAATCCCAGGGCGGCTTCAAAGCCCATAACTACCTGCCGTGTTTGAGGACCCAGCAGACCATCTGTACTCAGTTCACGGGCTGCTGAACCCGGAGGGGCGTTTTCGGCCAGAAAGCCCTGTACCTGGGCTACGGCATCCTGTTGCTCCATACGCGCCATCACCTGATGGAGGTTTCTGACGCCCATTCGTTGAATCATGGCAATTGTTTGCGGATCGTTGGCGTTGCCGTTTTCAGGTACAAGCTGCATGGGTGGATTAACCACTGCAGGATTGTCGAGGCCCCTGAAACGGATCACAAAGTTCATGGCTTGCTGCATGTTTTCCCAGCCACCAAAGCGTTGAGCCCAATCCCCCTGAAGGGTCTGGCGCAGGCGCACGACCTGGTCAATGGTGTTTTCATTCGCCTGTTGTGTCAGCCCGCGTTCCTGCAGTTCACTCTGAGTATATACAGGCGAGAGTTCACGGCCATTTTGCGGATCTATACGCGATAGCAGGTCCATTTTGCCCACAATATTGCGGGTGAGCTCAGTGTGATCGCCACTGATGGCCGTATCGTACAAGGTAATAGCGCCATTATTGGGCTCAGCTTTGGCGATGAGGCTGGAATCTGTCAGGCCATCCATAAAGCGATCAGGATTACTGCGGGAGGGTGGCTGGCTTTCGCGATTAAAGGTTAAGGGCCTGCGGCTGCCCTGGGGATCCAGGCCAGGGCGTTCCAGTACGGTGGCCAGGCGTTCGGGGCTTTGGGACTGAATCGTGTGCATGGCGTTGTAAACCGACGCTCTTGCCGCAACACTCCAGCCCTGGCCTTCAAACCGAGGCGGGGGCGCACCATGCTGAGCAGCTAGGGCGTTGATACCTTCAGTAAAAACAGATTCAAAAGCCTGCGTGATGGCACTGTCGGGGAGGTCCTGACGCTGGCTGAGCTGGCTGCGCAGATTGTCCATCAGCTGGGTTTTCTGCGCGGGCGAGAGATTGCGCAGGTGATGCATCATCATCTGGGGGTTCTGAAAGCCAAGGGTCTCTGACAGAAACTGGGCCGTGTTTTGTTCGTCTGTTGGTGCAACACCCTGCATGATCAGGCTGTCGAGGGTGTTCAAATAGCGTTCACGCATTGGGTTGAGGGGGCTTGTGCCTGTCTGGCCCGTGGGGAACTGAATTGCACCAGGGTTTTCGATGACGGTTTCGCCGTAAACCTGGGTCTGGTTGTCAATGCCTGGGCCGTTGTCTGCGGCAGGGGGCGAAGTGCCTGTCGCTTCAGGCTGGCGGAGTGTTTCTGGACGCTGGGGGGGGATGGGACTGGTGAGAGGCCCGGTTCCGGGGCGCTGGACCTGCATAGGCTTTTCCCTTTCTCTGGTGGCATGGTATCCATGGCGTTTAGACATTCAGACTGTCCTTTTAATATACCCGAAAACCCAGAATAATAACACTTTGTGATCATTTTGACGCTTTTTCAGGCCGCTTCAGCGATGCCTTTCAGACCCGCTTTCGCGGTATAATGCCAGCCCAGAGAGGTCTGCCATGTCTGATTATTATGTCGTTACGTTTTTGCTTGCCGATGAAGCTTACTGCATCCCAGTGAGCCGGGTTCAGGAAATACAGGGTTATCATGCCCATCCCCCCCCACGCCCGATGCCCGATGCCCACCCTTTTTTTGAGGGGCTGATCGATCTCCGGGGCCAGGTGGTGCCGGTGCTGGATTTGCGGCAGCGTTTTGGACTGGCCAAAGTGACACCTTCGCGCAAAACCTGTTATATCATCATTGATACAGAAACCGAAAAAGTTGGTCTGATGGTGGACGCTGTGATGGAAGTGCAACATGTCGGTGCGCAGGACTTTAACATGTCCCCATCACAGGGTAGCTGGGCCATTCACCAGAATTATATCCTGGGCGTGGGCAAGCTCCGCTCTAAAAGCGCTGAAGCTGCGGATGCCCAGCGGCTGGTGGTCCTGTTGGATGTCGATCGACTGATGGCGTTTTCAGCAGCCGAAAGCTGAAGCCTTAGCTGGCCTGGTAGTGGGCCAGCATCAGCTTGCGCAGCTGTGACAGGGGAATCATGCCAAAGCTGAGCAGGGTGTCGTGAAAGTCTTTCAGCGAAAAATCATCGCCCTGCAGTTCGGCAATTTCCTGGCGCAGCTGTACAATTTCGCGTTTGCCCAGCATAAAGCCACTGGCTGTGGTGGGGAATAAAATGTGGCGTTTGATTTCGCTCTCGGCACTGGCCCGGTCCATGCCAATTTTATCAACCAGCATCTGTACGGCCTGATCATAACTCAGTTCGCCAGAGTGCAGCTGTACATCCAGAATCAGACGACAGTCACGCCAGAGCTGATCTTTGAGTTGGAACAGACGGGTTTTTAAATCGGTATACAGCTCCTCAGTATAGAGCATTTCTTCGCAGTACATGGGCCAACCTTCGGCAAAAAACACGTCCGGGAAGCTTTTGCGTACCCTTGAAGGGTGCTGGTTGGTGCGTACAAAGAGCAGGTGCTGACCCGGGTAGGCGTGATGCACGTTGGTCAGGATCACATCATAGATATTGTGGGCCCGCAGGCGTTCCTGCTGATCGGCTTCGCTCATCTGGGCTGACAGCGGGGTGACCCAGAAATAACCGGTTTGATGGTTTTCAAAAGGTGCGGGTGAGACATAGCCCGAGTAAGGCATGATGCTGCGCTGGAAAATAGGCGTTTCCATAATGGCAAGCGTTTCGGTTTCGGGCAGGGTGTAAAGGGCGTGCTCCAGGCCAAAGTCACGAATGCGCTCAGCCTCGCTGCGATAATAATGCAGCAGGTTTTCGGGATCTGGGTGCTGATTTTTGAGGCGTTCAATCTGGGTTTTCCAGTCCACACCGGGCGCCAGTTCTTCGGCCACTTCATGCAGCAGTTTTTCGGTGTGCTGCAGGGCGGTCTGACCCAGTTTAATGATTTCAGGGATGCTGTAGTTGACCTGGTGCTGATGGGTCAGCAGGAAAGAATAATAGTCGCTGCCACATGCAAAATCTTCGCAGGCCTGGGTTTTGAGGCTGTGCAGAAATTGCTCAAACTGATGCATGGCGCGCAGGGCCAGGGTGTTGCTTTCCAGCAGATCTTTAAAATAATGAGGAACAGTCCCGGAAAAGGGAGGTAAGATTTCTTCCAGAAACTGTTTGCCGTTATGCAGGGCGTCCAGGGCCAGACTGATCGATACCTGTGAAATGCGTTCGGGCATCACCCTGAGGTTTTGCATGCCCTGCTCCAGCAGTCGGGGAATATTTTTGAGACGGCCAATAATTGCCAGTACCCTCTTATCCAGGGGCAGATTATAGTTGATCTGCAGTTGTTGCACGCCCATCAGGGCTTCGGTCGGGTAGCGGGCAGGCTGCGTATGTAGAATATGCTGCTGGGTTTCGTTGTGCAGGGTGGTGGTCAGACGCGCTTTTAAGATCGCAAGATCGACCTGTTCATCCAGACTCAGGCTGTCAGGTGTATAGGCATTCAGCTGCTTCAGATAGTGCTGAATCTGCTCATGAAAAGCCTGGCGGGATTCGGGGCTGTAGTCGGCGTAGAGGTGATCGTAATCATGGATGCCCAGATCAGTGGCGTGAACCGGGTCAGCCTGCCAGCAATCGGTTAGAATCTTTTCTGCCAGTGTCTGCAGTGGGGTGTCTGGCATGGCGTGTACCTCTATTCCTTCTTCTTCTGAATGCCTATTGCTATGGAGTATACCCAGCTTGAGCGCCGGGCGTCCAGTTAGCCGCTCTCAGATTTCTGTCAGATGGTCTCTCAGCTGTTTGAGCCGCTCGGCGGCTTGCTTTGGCTGTAAAGGTTCTGGGTGGCGGTTTTCAAGGCGACAACGCAAATCCTTCAGGCCGTCACGCACAATCCGGGCATGGTCAAACGCCAGCTCAGGCAGCTGCTTCAGCGTAAACCAGCGGGCATCACGGGCGTCATCCTGACCGCTGACGGGTGCTGCGACTTCAAGCAGGGTCAGATAGGCCAGAGTGAGGGTGCGGCCCCGTGGATCGCGAGCCGGCTCACCATACACACCAAAAAAAGAGACTTCAGGAATGTTCAGTCCGGTTTCTTCCTGCAGCTCGCGCCGGGCCGCCTCGTGCAGAGGTTCTGTAGCATCCAGGAAGCCGCCCGGCAAGGCCCAGGCCCCGGCAAAGGGCGCGTTTTTGCGCTGAATCAGCAGGATCTGGGGCGTGGGCTGCCAGCACAGAACCAGCACATCGACGGTCACGGCAGGCTTAAAAAAATCGGATGACATCAGAACCTCCGCCTCAGGCATTGCTCAAAATAAACGGGCGCTCCTGCTGTTGAATGCGCTGGGCTTTTGAAGTATACCCAAAAATGCGATACACCGGCTTATCGTCTTCCTGCGTGATTTCAAGCGTAATCAGCCCGGCCGGTTTCTGTGCACTGTCTTCATTATCGTAAGCAGCGCCCAGTCCGGTTTTGCGATCAAAAGGGTTCTGCATTTTGTTGAGGTTGGTGACTGGATCTTCGTTCAACGCTTCAATGCGTGCCGGATAAGTGCCGTTGTAATCCACGGCATAAATCGCTACAGCTGACTGCAGCTGATGCATATTGGTACGGGTGGCGGCTTCTTTGGCGCGGACCTGGGCGCCGATTAAGTTGACGCTGCCAATCGCGACCAGGATCCCAAGAATAACGACCACGGTCATCAGTTCTACCACGGTAAAGCCTTGCTGAGTCTGTCTTTTATGCTGCATCTCTGTTCTGTTCCCATCTTTGCATGCTAATCTGAGGTTATATATCATTCCCGTTGCCAGGGAATTTTAAACGGATGCAAAGATGCAGATATTTTTGGTTTCAATACGCACAGCCCAGATTTATGGACCCGGGCAGATAACCCTGCTTGAACAGCTCACGGAAGCCCAGGTCCGTTTGCAGGCCCACTGGCCATTTATTGGTGAACTGGACGAGTGGGAGGGTTATGCACTGGTTGTACCTGAAAGAAAACAGGTTTGGGGTGTTTGCAAGCCCGCCGTCAGTGAGCAGCTCTTATCAATTGACAGCATGATGTTTACGCCCAAACCGATTCCCCCCAAAGAGCTGGCTTTTTTTCATCTGCCGTCTCCCAGGCCAGAGGCGGCAGATGACTCAGTGGAGACGGATTCAGAAGCGGACTAAACGCCGCTGTTGGACAGCACATCCCATTCCATAATGTCTTCAATGCTTTTGAAGCATTGCAGGCCAGCTGCCTCAAAGATACTGCGTCGGCGTTCGGCTTCAAAGCCGCCCAGCCCGATGGGAACGTGTTTGTTAATGGCGGCCAGTTGACCAGCCATGTCACGCGCGGCATCCTCTTCCAGCGGGGCTATCACCGAGATCAGAATGGCCAGCGGATTGACTTTATCGCAGTAATGGCTGATTTCGGTCAGGGGGACATTGGGCCCCAGATAAAGGGTTGAAAAGAGCTGCTGGGTCAGTTCCAGCATGCAGCACAACAAGCCCAGCTCATGATAGTCCATGGGAGCGCAAGCCAGAATTACGGGCCGTGAACCCTTCGGCGCGCCCAGGTTTTGCACATGGGCCAGAATGCGGCGGCGAATAATCGCTGAAGCCAGATGCGAGCCCGCAATATTGATTTCGTTGCGGGTGGTCAGCTCGCCAATGCGCGCCAGAATGGGCAGGTCTACGGTGCGCAGAGCTTCAGCAAAGCTTTTGCCGGCCTGGGCCTGAATCAGCAGATGCTCAAATTTCAGCGGATCCCCGTTGCCCACGGCATGGATCATCAGATCGTAATTGGGCAGGCGGCGGGGGTCACTGGCAAAAATTTTGCGGGGGGTGATGCGTTTTTCTTCGCGCAGTTGTTTCAGGACACCCTGGCGATCGTCCCGGACGCGATCGGCCACGACCTGGATGCTGATGCCTTTCTGGGTTTCGGTGCGGGCATAGCGCAGCAAATCCAGATCTTCCTGGGAGTAAAGGCGATAGCCGTTCTGGGCGCGTTGGGGTGCCACCAGTTTGTAGCGACGCTCCCACAGACGGACCTGATTCAGGGTAAGTCCGGTCATTTCAGAGGCTTGTTTCACGGAGTACTTGGGCTGTTTGTGTTCGGGCAAAATTGTCAGGCTGGACATGCTAAAAACCTTCCTTTGGTTTAATATGTTTGACTTAGGTTTAACGGGCGCTGACTCTAGATTGACCTATGTCAGAAGCATAGCTTTTTGTCTTCTGAATGTCAATGCCTGGCTCTTTTCGCTCTGTGACTTCCGTGTTAGGCTGAAGAATAGTTAACTCAAGGGTTTTAAAGGAGATGCAACATGACAGTTCGTATTGGTATTAATGGTTTTGGCCGCATTGGCCGTCAGGTTTTTCGCGCTGCATCGGCTTTTCCTGAGCTGGAAATTGTCGCCATCAACGATTTGACGGATGCACCCACCCTGGCCCATCTGCTCAAATATGATTCCGTACATGGCACGTTTCCCCATGAGGTGCGTGCCGAAGGCGATCAGATTATGGTTGATGGTAAAGCTTTAAAGGTTCTGGCTGAGCGCGACCCCGCCAATCTGCCCTGGGGTGAACTGGGTGTGGATATTGTGATTGAGTCCACCGGTTTGTTTACCAAGGCCGAAAAAGCGGGCCTTCATCGCACGGCGGGCGCTAAAAAGGTGATTATTTCTGCCCCTGCCAAAGGCGAGGACCTGACCGTCGTCCTGGGGGTTAATCACGAAAAATACGATCCCCAGTCTCATCATATTGTTTCCAACGCCTCCTGCACCACCAACTGTCTGGCGCCAGTGGCCAAAGCCCTGAACGATGCTTTTGGCATCCAGCGGGGTCTGATGACCACCGTGCACGCTTATACCAATGATCAGAAAATTCTGGATCTGCCCCACTCTGATCTGCGCCGTGCCCGTGCGGCGGCCATGTCGATTATTCCGACCACCACCGGTGCGGCCAAGGCGGTAGGGCTGGTGATTCCTGAACTCAACGGCAAACTCAACGGTCTGGCCATGCGTGTGCCTACCCCCGACGTCTCGGTGGTGGATCTGGTGGCCGAAGTGTCGCAGGACGTGACGGCTGAGCAGGTCAATGACGTGCTGCGCGCTTTTGCTGCCAATGCCCCGGATCAGGTGCTGCTGGTCTCTGACGAGCCCCTGGTGTCGATGGACTACAAAACCTGCCCTTACTCTTCTGTGGTGGACGCTGAGCTGACCATGGTGATGGATAAGCGCATGGTTAAAGTGATTTCCTGGTACGACAACGAGTGGGCTTACTCCTGCCGCGTGGTTGATCTGGCCCGCCTGATGGCTGAAAGTCTCTAGGCTTACTCCAGCTCAAAACGTACTTGCAATTGTAGCCCCGCCGGTATGCCGCGCAGCAGTGCGTGCAGATACAGCGGGGCTTTTTTCCAGCTCAGCAGCAGATCGGCCCGTACGGGCTGGCCGCTGCTGAGATCCAGGGCTGCATCGGCGGCCAGACCCCATTCCGGGCTGAGGTGCCAGATGGCGTAAGCGCCGCTCCACGGCTGTAGCCGTCGTGGCTGTACAAACACGGCTTCAGGCAGGCCAGAGAGATATTGCTCGGCATAGAACCCCGCTTCCAGCGGCCAGGCATCTGGCAGCCAGCGCTCGATCAGCCGCAGGCCGGTGGTGGGGTACCAGTTCTGGCTGTAAAGCAGGTTCAGATAGCCGCTGCTCCAGAGCTGGTGCTCCTTGCTCCAGTGGATCAGGGGTGACTCTGCTGTCACGCTCAGGCCCAGTTCCTGGGCAGGCCAGCGTCCACCGGCCAGATAGCGATAGTTTACAGGACCGGCCTGCTGTGGCTCAGACGCCAGCCAGAAGGCCAGATGCTGACTGTGCTGCAGGCGTGGCTGCAGCTCGGGAAGCCAGAAGCCTGTCCAGAAATTATCCTGCCCCTGCCACTGGGCTTCGCTGCGCAGCCACAGGCCCCAGGGGCTGCGCCAGTCATATTGGCCTCTGCCTTGCAGGCTCTGATTCTGCAGTCCTAACTCCAGATTCAGCAGCTGGCCGGCATCCGGTCGCCACTCATAGGCCAGACTCTGCTGCCAGCCCTGCTGCGGCTGGTAGCGGCTCCAGCCATAGAGTCGCTGCTGTGAATCGCGCCACAGCTGGCTGGAGATACCGCCCTGCAGGCCGCCCTGCCCCCAGTTCAGCTCCGGCTGCAGCGCACTGAGCGGCGGCCGGATTTCGAGACCCTCAGCCGGCGGTCCTAGCTCAAGCACCAGTAGCGGCCAGGCCCAGTTGAGCCCCGGCAGCTGGATCTGTTCCAGGCGCAGCTGCGGCGGATCAGTCTGAGGCAAGAGCTGGGCGTGGCCGATCTGAAGGGGCCAGGGCAGCAGACCCTCAAGTCTGAGCTGCTCAAACTGCCAGAGCTGGGGCTGCAATTGTGCTTCTGTGGCTGAAAACAGGAGTTGGCGGTAATGCAGTGTGGTCTGTTGGGCGACCAGATAGTCCGCCGGGAGCAGCCAGTCCACCGCCTCGGCCTTCAGTTCCCATTCTGGCCCTGATATCAGTACCTGTCCCCGCGCTTCAAGGGTCTGGCTGCGGACGTGCCAGCGCAGTTGATGGGCCAGTAGGCGGTGTTCGCCGCCAAACAGGCGGATCTGCTCCTCAGCAAAGAGCCAGCCGCGCTCCTGCGCCAGTGACTCAGCCCAGAAGTGCCAGTGATCTGTGGGCGGAACCGGGGTTTCAGCGCTGACTGTGCTGGCCGTCGCCATAACAAAAACCCCGGCCCAGAATAAGCTGGAAGCCGGGGTCAGGCTGAAGCGCAGGGCTTCAGAAAGAATAGCGGGTATAGACCGCAAGGTCGTGGGCCATAAAGCGCCCGGAGAAAAAGCCGCCTTCAACCAGGGTGTTGTATTCCAGAATAAGGTCCAGATTGCTGTTGGCAATGTTTTTAAAGGGCGCTGAGATGGTGATACCAGAGTCTTTCAGAAATTGGTAACCGGCCTCGGTGCCGAAAGTATCACCAAAAGACTGGCGTACGGCAAAGAGCACTTTGGGAATGCTGCCGCCAAAATCGGGTAGCGAGACGTAGCCGCCAACGTTGGAAGCCGCAAAGCTGCTGGCGTCAAAGTTGGTCAGGCTGCGCAGGGCCAGCTTGCCGCCAAAGCCCACATCCACGCCACTGCCGGCAATGTTATTGGCAAAGACCGCCGCGCTGGCGATATCGTAACCAATAAACGAAGAGTTGAGCTGGGCCGTACCGCCAAGTTCGTTGGTGCCAATATCGACGATGGCCGAGATCTCTTTGCGGGTGCCGCTGAGGGCAAAAGCCGCATCGTTCCAGTAGTCCATGCCGTGCAGCGCCAGGCGGACGGGGACGGTATCATTGCCGATGGGGCGGCCGAGATCCAGCTCCAGACCCAGCACGCCATAGCCGTCGTTGAGGTCAGCAGGCAGATCCAGCACGTTGGAGCGAATGCGGTTCAGGCGGTCGAGGTTGCCCACAACGGCATTGCTGTTGATCAGGCTGCCAAAGACATCTCCGCGTGAAACGGCGCCAAAATTGGAGAGGTTGCCCTGGCTGGCGATTTCACGACTGGTGTAAAAAGAGCCGTTGTTGGCGCCCATAAACAGGGAGAAGGCCCCCCAGTTAAAGTCGACCGACACGCTGGGCGAAGAGGCCTGGTTATAACGTTTGCTGTTGGGATCCACGCGACTGGCGTTGATATCGCCGACCCAGAAGCGGGAAACAGAGTTGGTGTAGGGGGCTTCATCGCCACTCTGCAGCCCCTGGTTGACGGTACGGATCTCGTCACCGCCCCAGCCGACCATGCCGTAGCCGTGGCCAAGCCAGGCTTCAGAACCGAAGTGGTTTTTCAGGGATGTACCTGTATTGATCATCTCGTTAAAGTTATACAGACCAAAGCTGACCCGCATTTTGGGGGCACCCAGTCCTTCACCCAGGGGGATGTGGGTGTTCACAAAAGAGCGCTGCACATAAAAGGGTGCGCCCAGAAAGCCTTCTTCGCCAAAGTGACCGCCAATAAAGACGGCCTGCTGGCCAGCGGCTGTACCCAGAAACGCACCCTCATCAGCAATAAAGCTGCCGGCGTACTCCATCTGTGGCATCAAGCTGGCGTCCACGTTCAGCTGGGTGCGTACCCGAAAGGGGAAACGGTCGCGGCGGGAGATAAAATTACGGGCGGGGGAGTTGACCTCTTCGAGGTCAGGGTTGCTGTTAAACAGCGGCGAGGCGGAACTGCCAGAGTCGGTGACCGCCACGCGATCACGGTAGCGAACCTCCACCGAACCGCCAATTTTGACGGCATCCAGCAGTTTGATGCGCTCTTCAAGGGCGTTGAGGCGACCGCGGTAGCTGTTGAGTTCTTCACGGAATTCGCGCTGCAGGGCGGCGATGGTTTCAATATCGGTGCGATCAATATCGATCGGGGGGCCGCCGGCCCGGTTGCCCGAAGCGGCGATCAGCTCTTCGACGCGGGTCATCACACGGTACAGCGCAGCGGCAAATTCGTAACGGGTCAGGGTGCGGTTGCCCCGGAAGGTTTTATCGGGGTAGCCGTCCAGGATCTGGTATTTTTCCATTAACTCCTGAATGGCGCGGTAAGCCCAGTGCTCCGGGCTCAGGTCAACCACTTCATTGGTCGGTGTAAAAGCCAGGGCCGCAGGGGGGGCGACGGTGGCGAACAGGACACCCAGGGCAATTGAAGAGGCAAAAAAAGCTGCTTTCCGAGGTACCATGTCTATCTCCTTGTTTGGTCACGGTTGTGATGTGATGCGGGCGCTCACTGTCATTTTACCGTTGTTTCTGAGATTTGCAAGGCTCCCGTCAGAGATACCTGCTGATCAGCTGTAAAACTTCAGCGATTTTTTGAGGCTTGGACAAGCTGTGTGTGCAATCCTATTGCTCCGCATTCAGAGCTGGGTTATAATCCTTGAGTGATGCAAGGATGCCGTGGCGTCCCGCTGTCCTGGAGGGATGGCTGAGTGGCTGAAAGCACCTCTTTGCTAAAGAGACGTACCGATTATATCGGTACCGAGGGTTCGAATCCCTCTCCCTCCGCTTATGCGGCTGTAGCTCAATGGATAGAGTAGCTGACTACGAATCAGTTGGTTGCAGGTTCGAATCCTGCCTGCCGCATTTAATAAAGAACCGCTTCAAGCGGTTCTTTTGCTTTTTTGGCTGCGCTTTCTGGAGCTGCATCTGCGGTGTCAAAAAAACAAAACAGCGCACCGGCCGGAAACCTGTGCGCTGGCTTTGCGTTGCTTGACTTATTCGTCGTCGTTGGCTTTTTTCTGGTAACGCTTGCGGAAACGCTCCACACGGCCTTCGGTATCGACAATTTTTTGGGTGCCGGTAAAGAAGGGGTGAGAAGCACTGGAGATTTCCACTTTCAGCAAGGGATACTCATTGCCATCTTCCCAGGTAATGGTCTCTTTGCTTTCAGCGCAAGAGCGGGTCAGAATGGCGAAGTCGGTTGAGATGTCTCTCACAACGACGGGTCTGTAGTCAGGATGAATACCTTTTTTCATAATCGTTGCTTCCATTGGTCTAAAAATTCACAGCAGCAAGCATTATAACACAGCTCTTTTTGATCATATACTGGATCCAGCCAGGGATTTTTGAAAGCTGTGCTGATGATGTGCCCCAGGCTTTTGGCTGTAATCCCCGGAATGCCCCCTAATACTTTTGCCCGGCAGACGACTGCCAGGGCGGCTCTTCAGGCGCTTGAAAGTGTTTATCAGTGCGGTGCAGCTGCGGTCCAGGGAGATTCTGCTGCCGCGTGCTATCAGTCCAACATCAGCTGGCTGAGGGTCTGGTTGATGGCGTCCAGATCCAGTGACTCAGGATCAAAGTCGCCCAGCCAGCTGAGCAGGGCTTTGTCTGCCGGACTTTTGCGCTTTTTGGCGCGCACGGCCAGTAATTGCTGGTAACCCAGAAAGCCGCCGCAGTTTTCGGGCGGGCAGGCCCCCACCCCTTCCAGACACTGCATTTCTGCCAGCTTCAGGCTGGCCGGGCTGTGCCGGGCTTCGACCTTGATGCGATGGTACCAGCTATCGCCAAAGTCGTATTCATAGTCCAGCCGCCCGCCTTTGCGGCTCAGCACCTGGCTCAGGCGGATCTGATCGGCATCCTGCTCGTCTTCCCAGGTATGCTGCATCTGACTGTAGCTGACGTATTCGGCTTTGGCGCTGATAAAACGCCAGTGATGCTGGTTTTGCCAGCCCATGCTGATCTGCAGCAGCTGGTGCAGCTGGCTCAGGGTCAGGTTGTCGGGCAGGCGCAGCCTCCGCCAGATGCCGGGCAGGTCGCTCAGCTCGATGTGCAGATCGAGCCAGTGGGGCGCGACGGCGGCCTGCAGACGCTCCAGCGGGAAGCGGATAATGTTTTCAGGGGCTGGCGGTTGCTGGCGCAGGCGGTGGTTTTCGAGTTCCTGCAGCATCAGCTGGCGGATTTCTTCGAGCAGGGCATGAATCAGAGCCTCCTGATCCTCCGGGTCGCTGTAATGGGTCAGCAGCATGTCGAGGGCATCGGTTTGCAGCAGCTGCAGCTCTTCCAGGGCCGGGCTGCGCTGGCCTTCAGGCGGATCCGCTTTCTGTGGCGGGCTTTTGTGCTTCTGCACGGCTTCAGCCCGCTGCAGCAGGGCCTTGCGGGCCGGGCTGCGGGGTGCGTTCAGCAATTGCCAGGTGGCCGTCAGCAGGGCCGGGGCCAGGGCGCTTTGCAGATGCTCTGGGCTCAGCTGTAGTTCTAGACTGTTGTCGGCGCGCCACTGGCCACACAGCGTGGCCAGAATCTGCTGCTTCGGGCTGCAGATATTCAGATAAAACACGCCCCACAGGCCGGCACTGAGTGGGTAAAGATCGTGCAGGGCATAGCGTCCGGGCGGCAGGGTCTCATGCGCAGGCAAAATTTCCAGGCAGAGCCGCTGTTCTGGCGGGCTGCCTGGAAAGAGTTCCTGAAAGGGGGCGTACACAACAAAAAAATCCTTTTGGCGCCGAATCATCCGGGTTTGGGTGAATATTTTCAGCCTACCATGTGCATCAGATGATCAGGAACTGGAATGCGTTGCTTAGTGCCCCACGGCTTTACTGGACTGGGCGACAGACACACCGCCCACCACAGAGAAACCGTTCTGGGTGGTTTGCAATTGCTGTATGGGTAGATTCAGGGGTGTTTTCATGCGGCCAAAGTCAATCAGAATCTGGTTATTACCCACTTTGCGCAGGGCATCAGAAAAGGCAAAAGCCTCGCCCGGGCTGGCAGGAGGCGGCCCCTGATGTGGCC
Source organism: Candidatus Sericytochromatia bacterium (assembly GCA_015272195.1). Lineage (GTDB taxonomy): Bacteria > Cyanobacteriota > Sericytochromatia > UBA7694 > UBA7694 > JACYMC01. Next base: position 15,334 of record JACYMC010000149.1, on the reverse strand, counting down.
CTTCATTTTTCACCAGCAGATCAATCAGGGTATCGCGCATTTTGTCTGGGACGCGAAAGCCGGTTTTGAATTCATCAATGGTCAGCAGCACCTGCTGGTGGGGGGTGATCATCAGGCTGACGTCGGCGGTGAAGGGGATCGGTACGCCCATCAGGGGGTATTTACCCGAGAGCGTGACCCGCTGACCGGGATGAAAGTCTACTTTGATATCCTGAATGCCGGTAGACTGCATGCTCCAGTTCAGAAAGCCTGAGAGCTCGTTTTCATTGGCATTGGCCTTAAGATCGGTGACATTGTACTGGTAGGTGTTCCAGATCATCATGTCGGGGGTGACCCCGTCAAAGCCCTGGCGGCTGGTAATATTCAGGCTGAGCTTATCAACGTTGATGGCGTTATATTTCAGTCCAGCCAGGCTGATTTCTGTTGGCTGGCTCTGGGTCTGTACTTTGGGGGCCGGGGGGTAGCTTTGCTGGACCAGCTGTGGCTGGGTATACACGGGGGGTGGTGCATAATGCACCGGCTGGGGGCTACCGGCATAATGACCCAGACCCTGAAGTAAATTACCCATAAAGCAAACTCCTCTACACCTGACGCTGATAAACAGATTATCGTGTGCAGCGGAGCGATGCTTGTGGATTTTGTATTATCAAAGCCTTATTAAAGGGTTAGGCTTTGGTGAAAATTTGTTTACCCCAGAAGCTGGCGCTGGCACCGAGTTCTTCTTCGATGCGCAGCAGCTGGTTGTACTTGGCAATGCGATCGGTGCGCGAAGCCGAGCCGGTTTTGATCTGACCGGCGTTGGTGGCCACGGCCAGATCGGCAATGGTGGTGTCTTCGGTTTCACCGGAGCGGTGTGAGATCATATAGGTATAGCCATGGCGGCGGGCCAGCTCAATGGTCTGCAGGGTCTCGGTCAGGGTACCGATCTGGTTGACCTTGATCAGAATCGAGTTGCCCACCTTCTGTGCAATGCCCTGCTTGAGGCGCTGCACGTTGGTCACAAAGAGATCATCGCCCACCAGTTGCACCTTGTCACCGATTTTGCTGGTCAGGGCCTGCCAGCCGGCCCAGTCGTCCTCGGCCATGCCGTCTTCAATCGAGACAATCGGGTAGCTGCTGCTGAGATCGGCCAGATAGTCGACCATACCGGCAGCATCCAGCTCCAGCTTTTCGCCCTTGAGGGTGTATTTGCCGTCTTTGTAAAACTCACTGGCGGCCACGTCGAGGGCCAGCATGATGTCTTTTCCGGGGCTGTAGCCCGCGGCCTCAATGGCCTGGGTGATATAGTCGAGAGCCATGCGATGGGAGGCCAGGTTGGGGGCAAAACCACCTTCATCGCCCACGGCGGTAATGTGGCCGTCTTTGTGCAAGAGTTTTTTGAGGGCATGAAAGGTTTCCACGCCCATGCGCAGTACGTCAGAAAATTGCTGGGCGCCGACGGGCACGATCATGAACTCCTGAATATCCAGGTTGTTGTCGGCGTGTTCACCGCCGTTGATCACGTTCATAAAGGGCACGGGCATCACGCAGCTGGTGACGCCGCCCAGGTAGCGATAGAGAGGCTGGTTGAGCAGCTTGGCCGCGGCTTTGGCGGTGGCCATCGATACCCCCAGAATGCTGTTGGCCCCCAGGCGGGATTTGTTCTCGGTGCCGTCAAGCTCCAGCAGCAGCTGATCGATATAAACCTGGGCTGTGGGGTCCAGACCACGCAGGCGCGGGGAGATAATATCATGCACGTTCTGTACGGCCTGACCTACACCCTTGCCCAGATAAATACCGGGGTTGCCGTCGCGCAGCTCCAGGGCTTCGTGTATGCCAGTTGACGCGCCAGAGGGCACCATAGCACGGCCCACCACGCCACCGCTTAAAATCACATCCACTTCCAGGGTGGGGTTGCCCCGTGAGTCCAGAACCTGTCGGGCCCGTACCGCTTCAATCTGAATCATCTTGTCTGCTCCTTTGCAAAAACGCTCTGCTGCATTATAGCAGCTTTGTCAGTGCAGCCAGCGGGCGCGATCCTGCCGCAGCCAGCGCAGGGCGTCGATGAGCATCAGGCTGAGCACGGGCACATAGACCAGAAAAAGCTGATGATCCAGCTGCGACTGCATCAGCGAAAGGCCTTTGAGCATAAAGACCCCATAAAAAAAAGTGTGCGGTAGCATCATCAGCAGGAGCACCAGCAGCAGCATACGGTAGCGCAGAAAGCGTCGCCAGCCAAAGGCGACCAGCACCAGAGCGGCAAAAATCTCCAGTAGAAAGAGGCTGACAATGGGCAGCAGGTTTTCTTTGCTGCTCAGGCCCTGTACCAATACGCTCAGAATATTTTCGCCGGTCGAAAGGTTGAGGGTGGCCCCAATGCTGTCGAGCATAATCAGACTGCTGCCTAGTAGGGTACTGCTGGCCAGTTCAGCGGGGCTGTGCAGGCCAAAAAAGTATTCCCGCAGTCCCAGCTGCTGATATTGGGGGGCTTGCAGGCCCTGCTGAATAATTTCCAGTGAGCTCGGAAAACCATAATGATCTGAAAACTCCAGATTGGCAATACGCGAAACATAGGCCGTGGTCTCAGGCAGCACGGTGGTGTAGCGCTGCCAGTTCTGATAAAAACAAGGCAAAAATCCGGCCAGCAACATGAGCACAGAGAGCAGACCGCCGCGCAGACTTTGTTTCAGATTTTCGCTGGCCTGGCTGCGTCGGGTCTGATACAGCACGTCCAGCAGCACCAGACCACAGGCCAGGGGCAAAAACGAGAGGTGATTCCAGATCATCAGCAGCAGCACCAGGCCCCGCAACGCACCGCGCAGCATGGCGCGGGGGCCGGTGGCAAAAACCAGCAGCAGATAGAGCAGGGTCAGGCAGGCACTGAAAATATCGGGGCTGCGCATACCGCTTTCGCGGATCAGCAGCTCATTGATGCTGGCCAGACCCATGACCAGCAAAGGGGCCAGACCCTGGCCGAGCAGCTGGCGGCTCAGATAATAGCTCAGTACCAGCAGCAGCAGGCCGCCCAGCAGTGAGAGGTAAAACATATGAAAGGGACTGAAACCAAACAGCCAGCCCGTGAGTTTGAGCAAAAAAGGGTAAAGCGGTGCATGCGTTAAATTGGCAGCAAAAAAGCCGGTTTCAGAAAACAGATCCAGGCTCAGGCTGTGCTGGTAATAGGCCTGTACACGGGGCAGAGATTCCAGCGGCACGGTAGCCCGCACCAGAATCTCCTGCCAGCGCAGCCAGGCGCCCAGCCAGAGCAGCCCCCAGAAAAAGGGGGCCTGGGGCAGGCGGCGTTGTTCCAGCAGGTGTTGCAGCAGGAGCAGCAGCAGGCAACTGAGCACCGTGGCGACCATCAGAATAAAAATCAGTGCGGGCAGCAGCAGCCAGGTAATATGGGCCAGGAGCAGGCCCAGACAGCTTACGCCCAGGCTCTGGGCCAGCGGTATATCCAGGCCCTGATGTAAAAACACGGCCCAGATCACCGGTGCCAGTAAAAAGACCATAAACAAAGGCAGCATGGGAATGGCGTCGTTGACCGGGTTATCGACCACAAAGAGCTCCAGTGAGCCAATCACCCGCTCAGAATGCTCAAAGCCCCCGGAGTTGTCTAAAATCAGCTGAAAGCTGGTCTGATCTTCCTGCAGATAGGGGTTCAGGTGAATGGGGGATGTTGTGTCCTGGTTGACATGAAACAGGGTCTGCTCAAGCAAGGGAGTGAGTCGCAGCTTGAGCTGTTTGAGGTTCTTATAATCAAAGGCCTTGCGCTCATGATCCAACACCCCGCTCTGGTGAGCCAGAATAGGCCGCAGGTAAATCTGAACGTTTTGTGGCCGGGTCAGCTGGTAGGTGACGCCATGGGCATGACTCTGTATTTGACGCACGTTCAAATCAGGGACTTTCAGGGCCGCATTGCGTTCATTCTGACGAAAAAAGGTGGCACGGGCATAGTGCCCTGTGGTGCTGATTTCGGTGTGCCAGAACTGCTTGAGTTCAGCCGCATGAAAAATCAGCAGCAACAGGGCTGCTAAGACCAGCATAACCAGACTGTAAATGCGTTTCACATCAGCAATAGTAACATGTCTGGCCGATCAGCTGGTGCGCTCTGGCCAGTTCAAAAAAGCGCCTGGTGCTTGCCACTCGCCGGCCTCTGCCTGATAGGTCTGCCTCAGGTTCAGGCCAATCTGGCCGCCTGGGCTTAAAAAAATATGCAGCCGGGCCAGTGAGCGCAATGCGGGGCCCTGCAACAAACTGCCTTCAGAGTCAAAGCGGCTGCCGTGGCAGGGGCAGCTGAAGGCCTGGCCCTGCGCTTGCCAGCGGGGCTGGCAGCCCAGATGTGGGCACACGGCCTGCAGTGCATAAAAACCTTCAGGGCTGCGTACCAGCCAGGCTTTATAAAGCGCAAAAAAAGTGACTGAGCCCACGCTGAACTGGCCGGGTGTACCGAGCTCGACGGTTTCCGCCGGCAGGTAGGCTGGCAGCTCCAGATATTTCAGCAGGGCCAGTCCCAGACTGCCCCAGCCCAGCCAGAAAGCCAGCTGGATCAGAAACATCTGTCTGCTCAGTTGCTCTTCTGATTCGCTTTGAACGGGGCACATCCGGGTGTGTTTACATGCTGGTCTGGCGTAAAACGGTGATCAGCAGTTTGAAGACCATATCAATCACAAAAAAGGCCAGCATGGGGGAAAAATCAATACCAATGCGGGTGGTGGGCAAAATGGCACGGAAAGGCGCCAGAATCGGCTCGGTGGCGTTGTGAATAAAGCGGGCAATGGGGTGGCCCGGATCAATATTGGGCAAAAAGGATAAAATAATGCGTGCCAGAATCAAAAACCAGAGCAATTGTCTGAGTCCACTCAGAATGGCAACTAAAGTCATGGTCAGTCTCCGTATTTCTGGCCCAGTTCGCGTGAGCGGCGGGTGGCCGTTTCAATGGTTTTGAGAAGGGTAGCACGCAGTTTGTATTCTTCCATCACCTGAATACCGGCAATGGTGGTGCCACCTGGAGAGGTTACCATATCACGAAGCTGAGCGGGGTGTCCATCGCTTTCCAGCAACAGCCGGGCTGCACCCTGCATGGTTTGCAATACCAGCTGGCGGGAGGTATCCCGTGGTAAACCCTGCAAAACACCAGCTTCAATCAGAGCATCGACAATCAGAAAGAAAAATCCTGGTCCGCTGCCGCTGAGGCCGGTGACGGCATCCAGATATTTTTCGGGCAGAATCAGGGTTTTACCAACCGCTTCAAAAAGCCGGCAGCTGGCCTGCAGCTGGGTTTCGCTGACGTGCGCGTTGGGTGAGAGCACCGACATGCCTTCTTTGACCAGGCAAGGGGTATTGGTCATGACCCGGATAATGGCGGCAGATTCAGGCAGATGACGGGCAATGGCCTGCATGGGGACGCCAGCCACAATCGAAATCAACAACTGATCCGCCGGGCGTTCGGCGTCCTTCAGGGTTTTCAGCAGCTCAGGCACATTATCGGGTTTGACGGCCAGCAACAAAGATGCAGCGCCGGCCAGGCTTTCTGGCCGGGTACTGATCTGAACCCCCAGCTCTGCTGCCAGACGGTCCAGTTTTTTGCGGTTATGATCCAATACACAGATTTCCTGAGGCGCAAACAGACCGCTCTGGGTGGCGGAGCGGGCGAGCACCTGTCCCATCACCCCGCCGCCGAGGACCCCCAGTTTTAAGGACGTCATCAGCAGATCAGCGGGAAGCGGCAGGCCAGAAAAGCTCGCGGGCGTCGCGGTTCAGCCAGGGTTGCTCGGCACCCAGGGGGTTAATGACCACATTGCTGGGTGAAAAGAGGAAAATACCTTCGCCAATCTGTTTCTGGTGACCGTCGAGCGCGTGTACCGCACCCGAGACAAAGTCGAGCAAACGCTGAGCCTGGTCTTCATCCAGACCTTTCATATTCATGATCACCGCCCGGCGCTCCCGCAGGGAATGGACCATTTCCATGGCATCGTCAAAAGAGCTGGGCTCAATAATCATGACCTCACTCTGGGTCAATGCAGACTGAAAGCCCACCATGCCGTTGAAGCTCCGGGCACTGTTCTGGCCTGGACGGGCTGTTACAGCCGCACGTTCTTCAGGCGGCCGTGTGGCGGTGGCCACGCCACCCTGTTCTTCTTCTTCAAGGTACTCATCGTCCATGGGAATGCCCACGATTTGCTTGAATTTATTCCACCATTGCGTGTTCACAGTTTTGTCCTCTTTTTATGCTCGCTTGGGTCTGCGTTTAAACCTCATCTTAACATTGCCTTGATTTCAAGGCTGAGATGGCGATCACTTCGTGTCAATGCGCAGCATGCGCGTGTCTTGGGGCGGGTCAATCTGTTTGTGCTTGCGAACGTATTCAATGATCACATCCCGCAGCAGCAGACCTGTCATGACCGCATCTTCAGCTTCTTCAAAGCTGATATCCTCGTTGCCTTTAAAAACATAGTCTGGGGCCGCCACGGTATACATGCGATCCGGGTCCAGGGCTTTGCCATTGATGGTGATGGCCGTGACCTTTTTGCCCTTCACGGTGAAGGTCAGACCCGAAAACTGAAGGGTTTTGGATTTGCCCAGGCGGGCCGCACTGGCTTCAACAATCTCCTGCAGATCTTCTCCTTCAAGCTTAAAGCGCACCACGCTGTTGTCAAAGGGCATGATTTCATAAATGCTTCTGACTGTAATCGGCCCGCGGGGAATGGCCGAACGGACGCCACCGCTGTTCATGATGCCCACTTCGGTATTCTGGCTTTCACGCAGAATATCTGCCATGACACTGCCCATTGGAAAGGGGCCATCAAATTTATTGGCGACACTCAGGTGGTCGGTGGCTTCACCAATCACCTGATCCATATCGGTTTTGAGCTTACCGCCGTAGGTGTTCAGGATCTCTTTTAAGGGTTCAGGATCAAATCGCGCGTCCAGCAGCACCAGTTCGCTGTGATAATCGCTGATTTTTTTGCGGGCATCCAGCGTTAGATCAATGCGGCCCACATAGACGCCCTGGTAATAGGCGTGCTGTACCAACGTGCCGCCCAGACCGTTCTGATTGTTGTTTTTGATCAGTTTGGCCTGGGGCATCAACGTGTGGGAGTGGCCACCCAGGACCAGATCAACATCCGCTACTTTCTGGGGAAAGACCTCATCATCCCAGATTCCCATATGGTGCAGGCTGATCACCAGATCGGCCTGCTGGCGCAGTTGCGGCACCAGTTCCTGAGCGGTTTCAAAGGGGTCTTTTAAAGTGTATCCCTTTTTTTGCTCGCCGGCGATAGCCTTCCAGGAGTGTTCGCTCATCAGGCCCAGGACCGCCACCCGAATGCCGTGTACATTAAAAATATGAAAGGGCCGGAAGACCAGCAGCCCCGTTTTTTCGTCCACAATATTGGCGTTGAGTACGGGGAACTGCGCAAACTGAACCTGTGTGCGCAGATTCAGCATGCCGTTATCCAGCTCGTGGTTGCCCACGGTCATGGCGTCATAGCGCATCAGACCCATGGCTTTAATGTCGGGTTCACCCAGATAAAAATTGTAGTAGGGTGTGCCCTGGAAAACATCCCCCGCATCCAGGATCAGGGTTCGCGGGTTCTGTTGTCTGACCTGCTCAAAGTAACGGGCCCGACGCACCACACCGCTCACTGATTTTTCCAGCTCCGTATGAAAAAAAGGCTCCAGCCGATTGTGCGTGTCGCCTGTGAACAGAATGGTCAGTGTTTCGGGGCTGGCATGCGCCGGTAAAATCCAGCTTAGCGCAAAGATCATAAGGCCCAGCGACAGGGTCTTGGCATGGGACAGGAAATAGGGCACTTTCAAGTGGGCATCCTCCAGCAAGATTTAAATTCAGGATAACACACACGGATCTGGAGGTAAACCGGAGCGACGCTTAAGAAGCGACGGCTGTGTTAACTTTGACTTTCTGGGGGATCGTGAAGGTAAATACCGTACCCTTGGGACTACTGCTGACGGTAATTTTTCCGCCATGCATCTCGACCACCTGTTTGCTGATGGTCAGGCCCAGACCGCTGCCACCGGAGTTCTGACGGCGCTGCCGGTTTTGCTCGACGCGATAAAAGCGGTCAAAAATATAGGGCAGATCTTCCTGGGGGATGCCGATACCCGTGTCCTGGATTTTAAACTCCACGCTTTCGTCTACCCGTCTGACAATCACCCGGACTTCGCCACCGCTGGGGGTGAATTTGACGGCATTATTGACCAGGTTGATCAGGACCTGGCCCAGACGCAACTGATCGGCCCAGATTTTTTGCAGATCGTCTTCAATGTTTTCTTTCAGGTCCACACCCTTTTTCTGTGCCAGGGGGGCAATGGTCTGCAGGGAGTCATGAACGACCTTGCGCAGCTCCAGCTCTGACCAGGCCAGCCGCTCATGGGCGGTCTCCAGGCGTGAGAGGTCCAGCAAATCGTTGACCAGAATATGCAGGCGATCGGCCTCCCGCAACAGATTGCGGATAAACTCGCCGCGTACTTTAGGATCATCTTTGGCACCGCCGTCGAGGGTTTCCAGCAGCAGTTTGATAGAGGTAACCGGCGTGCGCAGTTCGTGAGAGGCATTGGTGATAAATTCAGCCCGGATGCGCTCAGACTGCACTTCCTGGGTGATATCGTGATAAATGATCACGTGCCCAATCTGTTGATGAAAGCGGTTGTTCAGGGGCGAGGCATAGCGCTTGAGAAACTGAGGCGGATGCTGAAGCTCAATCACGTCACAGCGTGGCAGCAGGGGTTCTTCGGTCATGGCCCGGTGCACCTGTTTCATGTGCTCAATGTTGACGCAGCGCTCAAATAACAGCTGATCGTCAGGGTTCTGAATCAGCCGGCCTGTGGCGGCTGGATTGCTGGGAATCAGCAGCTCCGCCAGGGCCGGGTTCAGCAGGACCACGTTCATGTTCATGTCGTAGATGATCAGGCCGTCATTCATGCAGTGAATAATCGATTCCAGCTCGTTTTTTTCGAGGTTGACGGGCACCATCTGGCTGGCCTGATCGGGCATCACGCGGCGCTGAACGTACTGGGCCAGATCGAGCACCTGCTCTTTCAGGACGCCGGTACGGGCCAGTTGCTGGGGTTCGGGTTCACGGTGCTGACGAATGGTCTGCAGACTCTCAGACAGGTTGCGCAGCACAGCGCGTGTGTTGCGCTGGTTAGCAATATTATAGGCCAGCAGCAGCAGCAAGCCCGTGCCAAGGGCAAACAGAACTTCGGTAGACCTTTGCTGAAGCGTATACCAGGCACTCAGGGCAAAGGTGACCAGGCTGATCAGTATGCTGGCAGCAAGATGATACCAGGGAAGGCCGGGGTGTGAAGAAGCGGTGCGTTCGTCCATCTGTTCAGTCTGAAATTATTTATTCTGCATTGCGGCCAATGCGGCGTTCAAAGCGATAACCCACGCCCCGGACAGTCTGAATGCGTACCGGGTTTTCAGGATCACGCTCAATTTTTTCACGCAACCAGTGAATATGCACGTCCACTGTGCGGCCTTCGCCGGTGAAGTCATAGCCCCAGACCTGTTCAATCAGGTATTCGCGCGAAAGCACCTTATTGGCGTTGAGTGCCAGCAGTTTGAGCAGCTCAAATTCTTTGAGGGTCAGGTTGATCTTGCGATCCTCAATAAAGACTTCGTGACGTTTAAGATCGATCACCAGCTCGCCCACTTCGATCCGATCGGGCTCTGCCATTTTGGTATTTTTGTGGCGGGCGACCAGGCGCAGCAGTGCTTTGATGCGGGCCTGAAGCTCCCGCAGGCTGAAAGGTTTGGTCACGTACTCATCGGCGCCCACTTCAAGCCCGACGACTTTATCGATTTCTTCGCCTTTGGCGGTCAGCATAATAATTGGAACGGGCAAATCAGCGCGAATCATGCGGCAGACTTCGTAGCCGTCGAGTCCGGGAAGCATCACGTCCAGGACGACAATATCGGGCTTTTCGTTCCGGGCCAGCTCACAGCCGTCCGTTCCGTTGTCTGCTGTGATGACGGTATAGCCCTCTTTTTCGAGACCATATTTGATACTGCTGGTAATCGAAGGCTCATCGTCAATCACCAAAACCTTGGCGCTTTTCAAAACTCAGTTCCTCAATTATTAAGATTGTTAAAAGTATTTAACAATGTGATTATACTGTTTTTAGCAGGCAAACACAAGAGATTAATCGGCATCAAATCCAAACAGCACTTTATAGGCTGTTTCGCCGCCCCAGCGGTTGATGATCTTATTGTCATAATCATCCACTGCCTTGGCCACTGCCTTGATGGCTTCTTTTAATTCATAGCTCCTGGCGTTGGTGGCAATCAGGGCATATTCAAACAGGATATCGCGATCTTCATCGAGCGCAAAAGAACCAAAAGGCACCTGGGCGTTAGCGTCCAGCAAAAAGGCCATCAGTTCGGCATCCACCGTTGCGCCAATCACCACATAGGAGGTGCAGTTAACCATGACGTCCCGCATGCCCCAGGACTCCACCGTCAGATATAAAATGGCGGAGCCCCGGATCAGACGGTAATTGCCGTCCTCCATGACTTCAGCCTCAATATCGGGCATTTCCTGCAGGCATTTGCTGATGCGTTTGCGGGTGCGCTGCACAATGTTGCTGAAGCCAAGCATGCTTAAGCCCCTTGCTTCTGAATGCGCGGTTTGACACCGTAAAGCACGGGGTTGCGCATTTTTTTGGAGCGAATGGCAACGCGCATCACGGTACGGGTGACGGTGATGGCAGTGAACATACTGATAATGACACCGATGGCCAGGGTGACGGCAAAGCCGCGAATCAGACCTGTACCAAAGTAGTAGAGCACGGCACAACTGATCAGGGTGGTGGCATTGGAGTCAAAAATCGAAGAGAAAGCGCGTTTGAATCCGGTTTCGACGGCGTTAAAAATAGATTTACCCATGCGCAGCTCTTCTTTGGTGCGCTCAAAAATCAGGATGTTGGCGTCAACTGCCATGCCCACACTCAGAATAAAACCGGCAATACCCGGCAGGGTCAGGGTGATGGGAATCAGTTTAAAGACGGCCAGGTTAAACAGGGCGTAGAGGAAGAGGGCCAGATTGGCCATAATACCAGGAATACGGTAGTACCAGAGCATAAAGACCAGCACCATGCCCAGGCCAATGGTGCCCGCAAAAAAGCTGCGATCAATGGCTTCCTGACCCAGGGTGGGCCCAACGGTGCGGTTTTCCACCATTTTCAGTGGCACGGGCAGCTGGCCCGCTTTAAGCTGAATGGCCAGGGTTTTTGCTTCGTCGGCACCAAAGCCCCCTTCAATAATGCCTTTACCGCCGGTAATGGGACTGTTCACTCTGGGGGCTGAAATCAGGTTGCCATCCAGAAAAATGCCCAGGGGCTGGCCCACCAGCTCGGTGGTCAGCTCGCCGAATTTGCGGGCGCCCTCGGTATTAAATTCAAACTCAATAATCCAGTCGGCATTGCCGCGCAGATTGGCACGGGCGTCTTTGAGCATTTTTCCGTAGACGCCGGTTTCAATCCATTTGTTGGGGTCTTTGGTGTCCGGACGGCGGAAGTCCAGCTTGGCGGTTTCACCAATTAGTTTGACGGCTTCCTGGGGATCGCCGATCCCTGGTAACTGCACAATGATCTGGCGTTCACCTTTGAGCTGGATCAGCGGCTCAGCCACGCCGAGACCGTCAACGCGCTGGCGTACGACAGCAATGGCAGAGCGCATGACCTCAGGGCCAACCGTGACCGCTTCCTCCACGACTTTGTTATCGACGATTTTTTGTTCTACATCCTGTGCTTCTACCACCAGATGACTGCCGCCCTGGATGTCCAGACCGCGTTTGATGGGTTTGTTGACCATGATCCAGGTGGATGCTCCGATCAGGAGTGCAATCATCAGGATGATCATTTTGTCTCGACTTGCCATGATATCTTTTGCCTACCGATTTTGTTTATGCTTGCAGTGCTGTTTCGAGTGATTGTAACATCTGCTGGTACTTATGCAAGGCCACAGGGGCATGCCCCAGGCCTTTTTGAATGCTTTTTAAGGTTTCTGCCTGCGCCTGCAATTTGCCCAGATCGGCTGTGCCGCTGTTGCGAACCTCTCGCAACTGCCCGGCCAGATCCAGCACCTGCTGCTGCAGAGTGGACTGCTCCTGTGTCAGTAAAGCCAGTGTGTTTTGCAGGGTTGCGCGGCTGTTTTCCAGGGCCTGTCTTTTGGCGAAAACCCGCTCCCGGTTCAGGCGGGCCCGGTGTGTGGGCGCCTCTGGTAAGCGGTGTAAGCGTTGTGCCAGTGTCAGCAAAAGCCGTGCTTCTTCGGCCTGATAAACCGCTTTTTCTTTGAGCGGCCAGGCTTTGATCCAGGCTTCTGCTTCAAAGGCTCCGGCGAGTTTGTCGTGCAGGGTTTCAATATCCTGCAATGCAGCGGCAATAAAGTCCAGATCAGCCTGTGCATCCTCAAATGCAAGTGGGGCTTCCGCTGCTGGGGCCGCTGTATCTGCCGGTGTTTCGGCTGCTGCTTCCGCTGCTGCTTCCGCTGCTGCGGGCGCTGTTTCGGGGACTTGTAGGGTACTGAGTTCGGCCTGTACGCCCAGTGGATCTTTGGCAGCCTGTACAATCAGGCTTTCCAATTTGTGTTGCAAAGCCTCAGGTACTGGCTGGTTTTGAAGCTGCTGCAGGCGGCTTTCATTTTTAAGCTGGACCTGTTGCAGGTTCTGATGCCATGCCTCGATTTGATTCAGTTGAATTTTGAGCGGCTGCAGGTGTGCCTGCACTTCGTGTATGCCGGCCTGGCCGCGCTCAGGATCGTGAGCAATATCGGCCTCAATTTCCTGCAGGTTTTCGCTTAAGCCGATCAGCTCCTGCAGGAGTTTTTCCTGCTGATGCTCTGTGGATGTGCTTTGTGTGCGGGTTTGCCCTTCATAAAGGCTGCTTTGTTGCTGGTACTGCTTTAACAATACCTGCCAGCTTTTGATGTGCTGCTGCTGTTCTGCCAGTTGGTCATAATATGCTGAGAGGTGCGCCTGCTCAGAGCGGTGCTGTTTTTTTTGCAGCCAGACGATCAGACCCACAGGGACTGCAAGCATCACCGCAAAAAACAGGGCAACCCAGATGCCATAATTGGCAAGTAAGGGTTCTATAACGCCCGATAAGCTCTCAAGCATATGCCGAACTTAGTCAATCCTTTACATAAATATAGCACTACATTGTAGCATGTTCCGGCACGGCGCATTAAACACCGAAGTCAAAGCGCATCATTTGTTTGCCCATGGCGGCGCTGGCACGCTGACGCAGGTTTTCCAGCTCATCACGCTCAAGATCCTGTTGATACACAATTTGTTCATTATAAATCTGGCTGAGCAACTCCACCGTTTCCGGAGCCTGGGTCTGGGCCAGGGTATCAATGATCTCCAGGCATTCGCGGTAGTTTCCCCCCGGATAATATTCGCTCAGGGCAGGCAGGGCTTCTGCATCGGCATAGCTTTTAAGCGCTGCCAGTAACGAAAGGGTGTCAGGGAACTTGCGAAGAATAAAGTAACTCAGCAATTGCTGAAACAGTTGTCGAGAACCCACTTTGCCCAGGCGTTCTGCCACCACATAACGCACCCGCGGATGGGTTTCAGGTGCAAAAAACAGGGTGCGCGCGACCTGCAGCGCTTTGTTTTTATCGTGGGCGATCAGATTTTCAATAAAGCCTTTGATCTCATGAATATACTGATCTTTTGAGGCCAGATCACGAATCTGCTCAATATACTGCATCATGGCAGCAGGGATTCCTCTTCTTCCAGTCGGGCCAGTTTCATGACGGTGCGGGCAATTTCCATGGCCGCATCCTTACGACCCAGTTTACGGGCCTGCTGAATCATCAGCGCGAGCCGTTCCTTGTCTTTAAGCAGCTTTTCGATGTAATACGCGCCGTCGGCCACATTGTGCAGAATGCTGGCCGCTCCGTTTTCCAGTAAAAAGTCACTGTTGCGCTGTTCCTGACCGGGAATAGGGTTCATGATCATCATGGGGCAGTTGGCTGCCAGGGCTTCAGAACTGGACAGACCGCCAGGTTTGGTGACCATCAGATCAGAGGCACGCATCAATTCGTGCACATTGGTGACAAAGCCAAAAACTTTGGTGGGAATCGGCAGGGTGCTGGCCACCTGATTCAACTCCTGAAACAGGCTTTCGTTGCGTCCGCAGACCACCATCAGCTGCATTTTGAGTTTGACGTCCCGAAACGAGCGCAGCAGGCCGACCATATCACCCACACCGTAACCGCCCCCCATCAGCAGAACGGTTGGCAGCTCCCGTTCCAGGCCGAGCTTATCCCGCAACTCATGCTGCAGGGGTAAAACCGCAAAGACCGGATCCACGGGAATACCGGTCTGATAAATATCTTTGACCTTGGCTCCCCGGGTTTGCAGCTCGCGTTTGATGTCGTCATTGGCCACAAAATAACCGTTGACTTCTTCCACAATCCAGTAGGTGTGCAGGGCAAAGTCGGTCACCACGGCATAGACAGGCAAAGAGGACTTGCGCTTTTTTTTCCAGCGAGAAATCAGTTCCATCGGTAAAAAATGTGTGCAAATCACGGCATCTGGCGAAAAGTCGTCCAAAAAATCTCTGAAATCACCGGCCTGAAGGGTTTCCAGACTCTGGCGCAGCTTGCCGTCCAGGCGCTCGCCTTCGTTATCATAGCGATCGTAAATATATCCCCAGAGGCGTGGCGTGTGTTTTACCAGGGCCAGATAGGTGTTGCTGTAGACTTTTTTATAGACGGTGTTGATGTAATCCAGGGTGTCGACCAGTTTGACGTTGGCATCAGGGTACAGGTTGCTGTAGGCTTTGCCGATTGCTTCGGCCGCACGCTGATGTCCGGCGCCGGCCGTCACATGCGCAATCAGAATGCGGGGCGATTTTTTGCCGGCATGATAGTTAATGCTTTTGATCACATCTCCCGGCAGAAGGGTGTCCCGGTTTTCGCGCTGGGCATAGCTGCTGGCTTTGCTCAGAATGGGTTCCAGCTTCAGCTCAAGATCTTTGGCCAGCACGTCATAGACCTGGGAATCTACCGTGAGGGAGCGATCCAGATGGTCTTTGACAATTTTTTTGATGAAGTCGTTTTTTCCGTTAAACATGAAGGCTTCCGATCTGTCTTTGCCACTTTGGGTGACATGCTGGTTCTGTTGTGCTTATTTTAACACAAGGCTTTATCACTGCCTGAGGCCTAAAATAAAAACCCTCTGCTGAAGTCTCAGGCAGAGGGGTGTTTGCGTTATCAAGCACACCGTAAAACCCCGTCCTTCAGGTCGGGGATATAAGGCAGTGATTCAGAATGAACCGTTCTTCGCACTCCCTGAGTAGACTTGAGGGGATCGGCTGAAGTTTTTTT
>JACYMC010000075.1 GCA_015272195.1 Candidatus Sericytochromatia bacterium | reverse complement strand
AGGGCTTTAAGGGCGTTGCCTGCAGTGATCGCTGGAGCGGTTACAATTGGCTGCCCCTTGAGCAGCGCGCTTTGTGTTGGGCGCATCTGGTCAGAGAGTTCCGACGAATGTCTGAGCGTCCGGGTGAAAGTGCTGAAATCGGCGAAGCACTGATGGAACATGGCTATCAGGTGTTCTGGGATTGGCGGCGCTATCAGGCGGGCGAAATTCAACGCTGCACATTCAAGCAATATATGCGTGGGCTACGCCGCCAGGTTCACCTGCTTTTGAAACAGGGCGCCAATTATGCGACCGAAAAAGGGCAAAAATCTGCGCGAGCCCAGACAGCCTCCACCTGCAGGGCCTTATTGAAGGTGGAGTCAGCGTTATGGACTTTTGAAAGAAAAGAAATCGAGCCTTCTAACAACAGGGCTGAAAGAGCCATACGTCCCCTGGTGGTCTTGCGTAAAGTTTGCTATGGAACGCAGTCGGAGCAAGGCAGTCGGCTGATAGAGCGTCTGTTCAGCGTAGTTCACTCATGCCGCCAGCAAAACCGCTCTGCCCTCGCGTTTCTGAAGCAGAGTATTGAGGCGCATCTTGGCGTGGGCACTATGCCTTCGCTGGTTTCTGAAGGGCTGCGCTAAATCACCCACCTGAAGGGATACGCTCTACGATTGATCAAATTTGGTTCCCTGACTTTTGGATGACCCTGCTTCAGGGTCTGCACTTTTAAACGCCGTGTTTGTGTTTAGTGGTGGCCCATGCCGCCGGCCATCTGCTTGAGCAGTTTGCCTGCCTGCAGCATCTGAGCGGTATTTTTGCTCTTTTTGGCGCTCATGATCATTTCATGGGCCAGGCTCAGCAACTCGGTCCGCATGGCTTTGTGCAGCGGTTTCTGATCCACATGGCAGGTCTGGTGGTGTTCACCAATAAACTTGCCCAGATCCTGGGTGGCTTCCAGGATGTCTTTGTGCAGGGCCTCAGGCAGCACGGTTTTGCCGGCCTGGTGCTCGCCCAGATGCTGGGTCAGGTGGGCATGCATTTTTTTCATATGGTGCATGTTGTCCTGGTGCAGGCTGTGGCCCAGTTCAAAGGCTGCGGCGGCATCGAGCCCTTTGCTCAGGTTTTTTTCTTTGCTGGCCTGGCTGGCCAGCGCATGGGCGTGCTGCATCAGATCCAGCGAGTGAGCCGCCAGCATTTTGGCTTCCAGAATGTGATCCTTGAGCTGGGGCAGCTTCTGCTGAATCATTTCCACGCTGTAGCTTTTGCCGTGGCCTTCACCATAGCCTTTGCCTTCACCGCCTTTGTGGTGGTCGGCCAGGGCCGGCAGGCTGATCAGGGCGCTGAGGCTCAGGGCCAGCAGACTGTATTTGAGGGTTTTCATGATCGTAAGATCCTTTCTGTGTTTCAAAATCTGTGTTGTTTATTATAAACGCTGCGGCGTTTGGGTGCTGCTTTTACTATAGACAGGCTGACAGGCCAAAGGCAAGTTAACTTTTATTGCCCGCTGCCGCTGTGGGTAACACGATGCTAACGCTGACCGCCCCGCGCAGATCGCCTTCTTCGTAGCCTGTGGCCTGATCCTCTGGGTAGAGCTGATTCAGACTTTGCTGCACTTTCGGCTGGAGCTGACTGCCGTGGCACTGCAGGCAGCCTTTGTCGATATATAAAGGCTCCATGTAGCGAAAAACGGTCTGTTCGCCGATCTGCTGACCGTCTGTTGTGATCACTTCTGTGACCACGGTCTGCACAGACTGTGGCCGGGCTGCACTGGGATCTTTGGTCTGCTCAGCCAGCCATTTTTCCAGCACTTCAGCTTCATAATTGTCAGGCTTGGCCGCCGGGTTGCGGTTTTTGAGGCTGATGCGCCGGATCGCCAGCTGGTGTTCGGCGGACGCCTTCTGAGCAATCGCCGGGGCCATGTTTTTGCAGACTGACAGGGCCGCCACGGTGCCCTGACTTTGCAGGCTCTGGGTCAGGGCCGCTTTCAGCTCGCTTTTGAGCATTTTGGTGGCGGCCTGGCTGCGGTTCAGCAGTTCGGCCGCCTGTTCAGGGCTGAGGGCCTGGGTTGTACTGGCTTCACCCGCGCTGGCTGAAGCGGCTGGCGTGCTGCTGCCCGTGTCTTCGGGGGCAGGTTCGCAGCCTCCGATACTGAGACTGAAGGCCAGTAGCATGCTTAAGCGCCATAAGGTAGGCATGATGAACACTCCTGAGGTTTGTTTGTACCTCTAATCTACCAGACATTGCTCAGCTTCAAAAGCTTCTTTTTCGGCCACACAGGCTGCACTGCCCTGGCCCGTGCGCTGCCGGATCTGCCATTCCGTGACGTTGCGGTGCAACCAGAAGCCCGCCAGCATGCTGGGTACAAAGACCAGCACCCCCGCGTTCAGAGTGGCCAGATTGGCCAGGGCCGGCCCCGGACACAGGCCGCCAATAGCCCAGCCCGTGCCAAAGAGCAGCGCACCGAGTACCAGTGGGCGATCGATCTGGGTGTTGGTCGGTAAAAAGAATTTAGGCGCCAGCACCGGGCGGGCGCGTTTAAAAATCAGCGGGTAAGCAATCCAGGTCACGGCCATGGCGCCGCCCATCACCAGGGCCAGGCTGGGATCCCAGCGGCCGGTCAAATCCAGAAAGCCCTGCACCTTGGCCGGGTCCATCATGCCTGAAATACCCAGGCCGGCGCCAAAGAGCAAACCGACAAAGAGAGAAGAGAGAATTTCTTTCATGGCTTAAAACCTCGCAATATTGAGCAGATGGGTCATCACATACATGGTCACAAAACCAGCGCCCATAAAGGTGAGCACCGAGGTCAGAGAGCGGTCGGAGCGGCGGCTCAGACCGCAGACACCGTGACCGCTGGTGCAACCGTTGCCCATGGCGGTGCCCACGCCAACCAGCAGGCCGGCCAGCACCATCTGGGGCAGGGACATGCTGTAGCTCAGGGCGGTCATATCGGGGGCCAGCAGGACTGTACCCAGACCCCCCAGCATAATGCCGACCACAAAGGCCACGCGCCAGAAGCGCTCCTGGGCCGTGGGGCAGGGGGCAAAAATGCCCTTGGTAATGCCGCTGATCCCGGCGATTTTGCCGTTCCAGAGCATAAAGAGGGCAGCTGCGCTGCCGATTAATAAGCCCCCACTGCCAGACAGCAGGGGCGTGAAGTTTTCGATCACCATTGTCTGATGAACTCCTGATTAACTAAGTTGAATTCATTATAACATACCCCTTAGTGTATATTAAGTGTTTTTTTGAGGAGGCCAAAGTCTTGTGCGAATTTTAGCGCGATGCTTGATTTTTGATTTTAACCCTTATATACTATACCCAATATAATTTTTAATATTGAGCACGCCAACATAACGGAGGTCTAAAATATGTCTGATGCCCCTGAGCCAGCTCCTGATAAGCTGGATCTGATTCTGGACCAGCTGCAGCGCCTGGACCAGCGCCTGGATACACTCGAAGCCCGCTTTGAACAGCAGCAAAAGGCGCTGCAGGAAGTGCCGGGCATGCTGGCGGTAGCTGGTAATACCCTTGATGAACTTTATTTAAAACTGCAGGCTGAAGGCCTGGACCTGCTGACGGCCCAGGAGCAATTGCAGCAGGTGGGTTTGACGGCCCTTGAACCTCAGAATCTGGGGGCATTGCAGGATATTCTGCAGCAGCTGCCCGCTCTGGCTGAACCGCTTTCACTGGCCAAAGATATGCTGGGCACGGTCGCCTCGCTGGTCAATACTCTCGACGGCTTTTATATGGATCAGATTCAAAGCCGACCGCGCAATCAGCAGGCGCTTTTTGCCCTGCTGGAACGGGTCCGGACCCTTGAACCCGCGGCGCTGGCTGAAACAGCCGCTGGCTTACATGATGCTTTTTATCAGTCGCTGGCAGCCGCCCCGCAGCAGCCTGCGATGGGGGTTTTTGCCCTGCTTAAACAGCTCAAAGATCCTGAAATTCAGCGTCTGCTGGCTTTTGCCCTGTTGCTGTCGCGCCAGCTGGGCCAGCTGCTGAAGCCGCCCACTGCCTCAAAATCAACGAAAGGTGTTTCCTGAAGATGTCTAATCATTACCAGATTCTGATTGCCGGCGGTGGTACCGGCGGTATTTCGGTGGCGGCCCGCCTGGCCGAGGCGGATCCGGCCCTGCAAATTGCCCTGATCGAGACCTCTGACAAACACTATTACCAGCCCCTCTGGACCCTGGTCGGCGGCGGGGTGTTTCCCAAAGAGGAATCCGAGCGGCCTGAGGCTGACTATATTCCTTTTGGCACCACCTGGATCAAAGACAGTGTGGATCGCTTTGAACCGGAGCAGAACCGCGTGGTGCTGGCCTCTGGCGACACCGTGACTTACGACTATCTGGTGGTGGCCCTCGGGGTTCAGCTTGACTGGCATCGCGTGAAGGGCCTGAAAGAGGCGCTGGGTACCCAGAACGTCACCAGTAATTATTCTTACCCCCACAGCGAATACACCTGGGAATGTGTACGTAACTTCAAAGGCGGCACAGCCCTCTTTACCCAGCCGGGCACGCCGATCAAATGTGCTGGCGCACCCCAGAAAGCCCTATACATGACCGAAGACTACTTTCGCCACAAATCCCATGTGCGCGACAAAACCAAAATGGTTTTTGCCAGCGGTCTGGCTGGTATTTTTGGCGTGCCGAAGTACAAAGCCGCCCTTGAAAAGGTGCTTAAGCGCAAAGAAATCACCGATACCCACTTTCGCCATGAGCTGATAGAGGTACGGGCCGACAGCAAAGAAGCCCTGTTTAAACATCTCGATACGGGCGAAGAAAAAACCATCGCTTTTGAGATGCTGCACGCCGTGCCGCCCCAGAGTGCCCCGGATGTGCTTAAGCAGAGTCCGCTGGTGGATGCCGCCGGCTGGGTCGAAGTGGATAAATACACCACCCGCCACACGCGCTTTGCCAACGTTTTTGCCCTGGGTGACTGCAGCAGCCTGCCCACTTCCCGCACGGGGGCAGCGATCCGTAAGCAGGCGCCGGTCACCGTGGCCAATCTGCTCTCAGCGATGCGCCATGAGCCCCTCAGAGCCCGCTATGACGGCTATGCTTCCTGCCCGCTGGTGACGGGCTATGGCACGCTGATTCTGGCGGAGTTTGACTACGACGGCAAGCCCGCTGAGTCCTTCCCCTTTGACCAGGCCCAGGAGCGTTTCAGCATGTACATGCTCAAAGCCTACGGCCTGCCCCAGATGTACTGGCACGGCATGCTGCGCGGCCAGCTGTAAGCCTGCGCTGGTGGGGCTGATGTCTGGCTTCAGCCCCGCTGCTGCCAGTAGCGGTACATCTGCTCACTGCAGGCCGCAGGGTTTCGGGCGACAGTTCGTGCCCATAATATCGCTGCAGCAGCAGCACTTTGCGTTCAGCGGTGCTGGCCTGCGGGTGGGCTTGTCTGAGACTGTTCTCGGCAATGCGCCGCACGTCTTCAATCTGCTGCATGCCGTGGGCAAAGCGCTGCTGTGGCGACATGCGAAAAAACAGCTGTCGCTGCAGATCCTGAATCTCTGGCGGGGTGTCAGACATACTGTTTGCCCGGCACCTGACGCGTTTCCGGCCAGCCCAGCCAGATCAGCAGGTTGAGCAGGGCCAGCGCCAGCAGGCCGGCCAGGCCGGTGCTGCCTATCAGCAGATCGTTGCCGCCGCTGACAAACATCACCGCCAGCCCCGCCAGGGCGTTGAAGCTGCCGTGCATCACGGCGGCGGCCAGGGTGGAGCCGCTGCGGTGGCGCACCAGGGTAAACCAGGGGGCAAAGAGCAGGCAAAAGAGGGTCATCATCAGCACCCCTAACACAGGATGCTCAGGGTAGTTATGGCCCATCAGAATAATTGGCGCGTGCCAGAGTCCCCAGACAGTGCCTGTGATCAGGCTGTTGCGCCAGAAGCCCAGCGGGAGCAGGGCTTTGCTCATCAGACCGCGCCAGCCCAGTTCCTCGCCAAAGGCGGCCAGGGCGTTGATGCTGAGTCCGGCGATCAGGCCCTGGATCAGGGCCAGCAGCGCCGGATGCAGCGGTGGGGGGGTGTCGCGCAGGGCCTGCAGCTGCTCCGGAGGCAGGACCCCCTCAAAGCGGGCAAACATGCCCTCCATGCCCGGACTGTAGTGCACCCCCGGCAGCAGCAGGCTGATGCCAAAGGTCAGAGCCACCAGGGCCAGGGGGGAGAGCCAGGCCACCAGCCACCAGCGATTCCAGCGCTGCCAGGGCCAGTGCAAATCATAGTCGGCCTTGAGGCCGCGCCAGCTTTTGCGGGCGATCAAGGTGGCCATCAGGGGCGTGAACATAAAGATCATCATCATGGCCAGGCGGCTCAGGCTGGTGGGCTGGATATCTCCGCCCAGCAGCACAAAGCCGTCGCTGAGGGCCAGACTGAGGCCAAAGCAGGCCAGCAGGTAGCGCTTCAGCACAAAGGGATTGGGCTTCACGCCGCTTGCCAGAGACCGTTTTTGCGCAGCCAGGTTTCGTTAAAGGCCTTGCTGAGGTAGCCGCGACCACTGTCGGGCAGCAGCACCACCATCACCGCATCCGGGCCGAGCTGGTGCTGGCGGGCATAGCGCAGCGCCCCCACCATGGCGGCCCCGCAGGAGATGCCGACCAGCAGGCCTTCGGCACTGGGCAGCAGGCGGGTCATATCAAAGGATTCCTGATCGTGCACCTGCACAATCTCGTCCACAATCGCCAGATCCAGGGCACCGGGCATCATGTCTTCGCCGATGCCTTCAATCAGGTAGGGGTGCACATTATTGGGGTCGGAGTACATGGAGCCTTCGGGGTCCACGCCCACAATCTGGACATTGGGGTTCTGCTCTTTGAGGTAGCGGCCCACGCCGGTGATGGTACCGCCGGTGCCCATGCCGGCCACAAAGTGGGTGATGCGGCCTTCGGTCTGGCGCCAGATTTCGGGGCCGGTGGTTTCGTAATGGGCCAGGGGGTTGTTCTGGTTGTGGTACTGGTTGGGGCAAAAAGCCCCCGGAATTTCTTTGCTCAGGCGCTCAGAGACGGAGTAGTAGCTGCGCGGATCGTCGGGTTCCACAGCCGTGGGGCAGGTCACAACTTCAGCACCAAAGGCTTTGAGGGCGTCGATTTTGTCCTGGCTGACTTTATCAGGGCAGACAAAAATGCAGCGGTAGTCGCGCTGGGAGGCCACCAGGGCCAGGCCCATGCCCGTATTGCCCGAAGTGGGCTCGACGATGGTGCCGCCGGGCTGCAGCTGGCCGCTGGCCTCAGCGGCGTTGATCATATACAGGCCAATGCGGTCTTTGACCGATCCGCCGGGGTTAAAGTACTCCACCTTGGCCAGAATCGTGGCCGGGATGCCTTCGGTAACTTTTTTAAGACGCAGCAGGGGCGTGTTGCCCATCAGGTCCAGAATGGATTCGGCGTATTGCATGGGATTCTCTCTCTCGTTAAAAGGTAAACGGGCAGGCTCGTATGGCCTGCCCGCAGGAAACTTAAAGTTTGCTGGCGACGATTTGCAGCACCTGGTTGGCGTTGCGCATAAAGTGCTCCATCTGCTCTGGCTTCAGGGGCCGGTGGGCCAGCATGGCCAGCTGGTAAACGTGCTCGCAGATCAGATGCAGCTGGTCTTTGGCGCTGGACAAATCGGCGGATTTGCGCAGCGACTGAATCAGCGGATGTTTGCTGTTGAGCACCAGGGTATGCTCGTTGAGCATATCTTCAAACATGCCCGTGTCGTTTCCCTGCATCTGCATCATCCGCGACATCTCATAGAGCCGGCGGCTCTGCTCCGGCAGCACGATTAAGGCCGGCACGTCTTCGCTTTTGAGGCTCTGGACCTGAATCGTGAGCTTGTCGATTTTCAGCTCTTTTTCAAACAGCTCTTTGACCGTCTCGTCGCCGGTTTTATTGGTTTTGGGGTCCACAATGCTGGCTTTTTCGTCGTCAATCAGCGACTCCGAGAGGTCAGAGTCCACACGGGCAAACTTGACCTCCTGGTTGCGGAACTCCAGGTACTGAATAAAGTGGGTGTCGATCAAAGTGGTCAGATAGAGCACCTCGATCTCCTGGGCTTTAAACATCTCGATATAGCTCTGCTGGCCGGGCTCGCCGGTGGTGTAGTAGACCTTTTTATCGAGTTTGGGATTGCGTTCCAGATAGTCCTTGATGGTGACGTAATCGCCTTTGGAGGATTTGAAGATCAGAATATCTTTGACCTTGTCGTAGAACTTCTCGTCTTCCATCACCCCAAATTTGATGAAGGTGTGCACGTCTTCCCAGGTGCTGACAAATTTTTCGCGCTCTTTGGTGTACATCTCCTTGAGGCGATCGGCCACCTTGCGGGTCACAAAGCTGGCCACGCGCTGCACGTAAGGGTCATTCTGCAGCATGCTGCGCGAGACGTTCAGCGGGATATCCGGGCAGTCGAGCCCGCCCTGCAGGGTGACCAGAAAGCGGGGCAAAAAGTCTTCGGTCTGGTCGCTGACAAAGACATTATTGCAGAAGAGCTTGATCTGGCCTTTGGCCGGGTCCATTTCGTGGCTCAGGCGCGGGAAGTAGAGAATCCCTTTAAAGCTGAAGGGCACTTCCACGTTCAGGTGCACCCAGAGATGGGGATCCTGGGCAAAGGGGAACATATAGCGGTAGAACTCCAGGTACTCTTCGTCGCTGGTTTCTTTGGGGTTTTTGTTCCAGAGCGGTTCCTGACGGTTGGCCTTGGTCTCTTTGAGGTAGACCGGGTAGGGCATAAAGTCGCAGTACTTGCGGATCAGGTGCTGCAGACGGGGTTCTTCGACAAACTCCAGCTCGTCGTCCATCAGGTGCAGGCGAATCTCCGTGCCCCGCGTCTCACGGCTGCCGGGTTTGATTTCAAAGGCCGGGCTGCCGTCGCAGGTCCAGATTACCGGCGCGGCGTCTTGTTGATAGGAGAGGGTGTGAATTTCAACCTGTTTGGCCACCATAAAGGCCGAATAAAAGCCAAGGCCAAAATGTCCGATAATCTGCGTCCCTTTGGCTTTGGCGGCGTCATCCTTCTGAAAGCGGGCCATAAACTCATGGGCGCTGGAAAAGGCCACTTCGTTGATGTACTTTTTGATTTCATCGGCGGTCATGCCGATGCCGTTATCACGGATGGTGAGCAGCTTCTGCTCTTTGTCGTAGTCGAGCTCAATTTTGAGTTCGGCCTCGTCTTTTTCGGCCTCGCCGATCACCGTCAGATGCCGGTATTTGTTGATGGCGTCCACGGCGTTGGAGACCAGTTCGCGCAGAAAAATTTCTTTGTCATTGTAGAGCGCTTTTTTGACGATGGGAAAAATATTCTCCATCTGCACCGAAATGGTGCCCTTTTCTTCGAGCACGGTGGAATTTGACATGCGTGTGTTCTCCTTTGTGGGGGTGTTTAATCTCGTTTTGGATTAATCCTTAAGTAAATTTTAACATAAGCCCAATTTATTGGTGCAACGGGATACGGGAGGATTATTGAGCTGTTTTTGAGGGGGTCATCGCGCTTTAAAAGCGCAGCCGGGCCATCAGGCTGGCGCTGAGCATGATGATCAGCATCAGGCCCAGCTCGATCCAGCTGAAGGTTGTGTAGCGCTGAATCTGTTTGTCTGAGAGTTCTGGCGCGGGCTGGTGGCGTGCCGCCAGGCGCCAGCGGATCAAAGCCAGCATGGGGGCCATTTCCAGGGCCAGGAGGAGCAGCAGCAGGCCCATTTTGAGATGAAAAAAGCCGGAGCCCAGATAAAAGCTGCTGCCTTTTTCAAAGCCGCCAAAGGCACGCAAAAGGCCGCTGCCGATCAGCAGCAGGGCCGATATACCCCAGAAATTATCGGCGCTTAAGACACGGGGCATGGCACCGGCATCGTTTCTGAGATCGGCAAAGGCCCGCGCACGGGCGTAAATGCTTCCGAGGCCGATGCCCAGACCCAGATAGTGCAGGCTGGCGATCAGAGCGGACAGATAGATCATTGTTTTTTTCCTTTTTTTATGCAACTATTTGCATATTGACAGACTGGCCTCAATATGCAAATAGTTGTATATTAAAATCAGCACATGACAGGAGACAAACCATGGCTTTAGCCCACGCATTGCTGGCTGCTCTGCATCAGGAGCCGGGGACTGGCTATGAGCTGACCCGGCGCTTTGAACTGAGCATGGGCAACTTCTGGCAGGCCAGCCACCAGCAGATTTACCGGGAGCTGGGCCGTATGGCCCAGCAGGGCTGGCTGGAACTGCAGCTGCAGCCCCAGCAGGGCAAGCCCACGCGCAAAGTCTATTCCGTCACGACTGAAGGACTGGCGGCGCTAAGGGACTGGCTGCAGCAGCCCCAGCCTCCGGCTGTGCTGCGCGACGACCTTCTGGTCAAGCTCTATGCGGGTGCCGAAAATCCGGCGGCTGTGCAGGCTGAGTTATTGCGTCACCGGGCGCTGCATGCCGATAAACTGGCCACCTATCAGGCGCTGGCGGCCGGCTGCTTTGCCTGCCCCCAGGACCTGCCACGGGCTGAACAATTTATTTATCTGACCCTGCGGGCCGGCCTGTCTTATGAGCGCCAGTGGCTGGCCTGGTGTGATGAAACCCTCAGTGCCCTGCAGGAACTGGGCTAAGTCTGAGGGTACCAGGGCTTTGCATTAATTTCAGATAAAATAAAGGCTGTAGCGTTAGCTTTCTGTTTGAATTGTATTAAAGCAGGGGGCCTGACGCTTGAGCGCGCCGCGAAGCCTGTGTTAAATTTTTAACAGGTCTGCCCCCTGCACCTGAATGATGCCAACAGAAAGGCTGCTGTTTATGATCTCTCTTGCGCAGCATCTGACCCGATGCTGAACTCACAACATCTGCTGACCGGCTTTGGCGGTGCCGCTGCCACCCTGGCCTCGGCCTATGCGCCGCAGCCCACTTCAGTAAGCGGCGCCAGCGCTTTTCGGGATCTGCTGGCAACGCTCACGGCTTTAGAGCAGACCCAGCAGCGCCTCGTTCAGCAGCAGACCGAGATGGACGACCGCGAGCTGCCGGGGCTGACGCCCCTGTTCAGCGCCCCGCTGCACCTCAGCATTGAAATGACCGGTCTGCGTCAGCTCTCGGCCGACGAAGTGACTGCCCTGGCAGCCGGCACCCTGGATCTCAGCGCCAGTGCCCCAGCTGGCAGTCTGCAGCTTATTCTGCCGCAACTCACCGCCGGTGGCAGCCTGAGCTATACCCTGATTCAGCTGCAGCTGGTGCAGGGCGGTACGCCTGCCCTGGGACCAATATACGGCACTGCCCAGGGAACAGCCATCGGTCAGTTGCCGCTGGCATTGGCTTCTGGCAGTGCCGGACTGCAGCAGTTTCTGGCCGAGGCCTGGGAGCACACGGGCGTGCGGGGCGCGTTTCTGATTGATGCCACCCAGGTCACCGGTGCGCCGCCATCGCAATCAAAACTCCTGCAGGAGCTGCTGGATATGGCTTATACGCTGCTGCAATACCTCAATAACCTCGAAATGCTGCGGGCCTTTCAGATCAGCAAACAAGAAAAGAAACGCATGGAAGCTGCTTTAAAAGCCGCTGAAATCGCTGCTGAAAAAGAAGCCCGCATGCGTGCCCTGCGCCAGCAGCAGGCCGCTGAGGATGCTCTGATCAAAATGCTGAACCAGCGCCGCCTGCTGGCCGAAGACATTCAGCAGGAAGTACAGGCCCGATCTCTGGGCCACCGCCTGGTGCATTTTTTCAGCCAGACCCAGCACCGCCTGCAGCAGGGCCATCTGGTGCCAGCTCAGCTGAACGCCCTGCTTGGCGAAGCCTACCGCCTGGATCTGGATATGCGGGCGGCCTTGGCCGCCCAGTCGCTGGCCCGCAGCGGCTCTGCCGCATAAAAACAGCCCGCCACAAACGTGACGGGCTGCAGGTGTTCAGACGGATGTCTGAGGTTTAGCTTTCGCTGCTGGTGTTTTCAGCAGGTGCTGCGGCTTCAGCTGCCGGAGCGGCCTGGGCTGCGGGACGATAACCGCCGGGGCGATAGCCACCGCGATCACCGCCGCGATCGTAACCGCCGCGGCTGCCACGGTCGTAGCTGCCCCGCTGTTTTTCGATCTTGCCGACGTAGGGCAGCAGGGCCATATAGCGGGCGCGCTTGACCGAGCGGGTCAGGCGGCGCTGGTGCTTGGCACGGTTGCCGGTTACGCGGCGGGACAGGATTTTGCCGTGTTCGCTCAAAAATTCTTTGAGGCGCTCGACATCTTTGTAATCAATGTCGGTAATGCCCCATTCATCGAATTTGGAGACTTTCTGTTTGCGTCGGCGGGGACGGAAAGAGCGACGTGCACCGCCGCGATCGCCACCGGGTCCCCCGCGGTATCCACCGCCGGGACGGCCTTCGCCGCGCTCGCCGGCAGGACGGTAGCCACCGCCGGGACGGCCTTCGCCGCGCTCGCCGGCAGGACGGTAGCCACCGCCGGGACGGCCTTCGCCGCGCTCGCCGGCAGGACGGTAGCCACCGCCGGGACGGCCTTCGGGTCTTTCGCCACGCTCACCGGCGGGACGATATTCCCGGCGGCCTTCGGGTCTTTCACTGCGCTCACCGCGATAAGCGGGTGCCTGTTCAGTTCTTTGTTCTTCACTCATGTTTAAAGCGTTCCTTTCACGTTCATTTCAGAAGGGTCAGATGATCCATATTGATTTCGGGCTGTTTGCGGCGACTGGCCGCCCCGGCATCAATTTTACGCTGATGCAGCTGGCCTTCAACCAGGACAGTCTGGCCTTTTTTGAGCTGGCTCTGTTTTTCAAGGGCCTGCTCGCGGGCGCTGATCACGCGTACCTGGGGCTGGAATTCGTCACTCTGCCCGTCTTCGGGGCGCAGCATAAACTCCAGTACGGCTTTGCCGGACACGGTGTAGCGGACTTCGCTGTCAGCAGCCAGTGTCCCGGAAAGCACGATGTAATTGAGGCTCATCGCCTAGTCTTCGTCGCGCCGGACAACCAGGTGACGAAGCAGGCCTTCTGTAATGTTCATGACACGGTTCAGCTCTTTCAGAGAGCGGGAGTCACCTTCAAAATGGGTCAGCATGTAGACGCCGTCTGTCCGCTTTTTGATCGGATAGGCCAGGCGCTTACGTCCCAGACTTTCGCTCTTTTCAATTTTGCCACCGATTTTGGCGATGGTGTCATTGACACGGGCGTTGATCTGTTTCTGTGCTTCTTCATCCAGACGGGAATCCAGAATATACATGACTTCGTAAGGTCTGTTCATGGAAAAATCCTTTCCTTTGGGCTATGGTTCTTGCACACGGCAAGAACAGGATGGGAACAGCATTGGCTGAAATATTTAACCAATTACCTGCACAGTTTAACATAATCTTTTGACAATGTGTTCTTAATCTTGAAAAATTGATCAAGATCAATCTGAAAACCCTTGGGCGGTCAAGGTGTTTTTGCGGACAGCCTGCTAAATTACATACAGTTTTTAGCATTTAAAATCTTGCTGCTGCGCAGAGCGGCGAAACAAAAGGAGCAGACACCATGTCAGAATTTGATTCAGCGATTGAAATTGCCGAGGGCACTTACTGGGTTTCACAGCGTGAACCCGGTTCCCTTTTGCAGACCAATACCTATTTAAGACGTTTTCAGGGCAATGGCAAAAGCATCAATTATCTGATTGACCCCGGACCGATTGAGTTTTTTTCGGGGATTTCCAGCAAAGTGGCCTCGGTGATTCAGGATGTGCGCCATGTGCAGATGTACTCCATCAACCACCAGGACCCGGACGTGGGCATGAACGCAACCTTTCTGGCCCGCATGAACCCCCAGTCGCTTTGCCTGTGCAGCGAGGATACCTGGCGCTTGGTGCGCTTTTTTGAGATTCCTTCCAAAAGCTATAAAAATGTCTATAATTTTAATGAAAAGCGTATTGCGATGGCGACCAATGCTGAGCATGTGCTGGAGTTTGTTCCCACGCCCTATTGCCACTTTGTGGGCGCCTTTGCGGTTTATGACCGCCAGAGCGGCCTGCTGTTTACGGGCGATCTCTTTGGCGGCCTGAACCCGCCGGGCAATATGGGGCTGCACGCTACCGAAGATCA
Source organism: Candidatus Sericytochromatia bacterium (assembly GCA_015272195.1). Taxonomy (GTDB): domain Bacteria; phylum Cyanobacteriota; class Sericytochromatia; order UBA7694; family UBA7694; genus JACYMC01. The sequence goes on along the minus strand of JACYMC010000075.1, from coordinate 28,231 downwards.
CTGGGAGGGTATTAAAACCTTTCATCAGATCTATATGCCTTTTAATCTGCCCGTCAAGCGGGCGATTGAGCGCATCCGGGCGCTGCAGCCTTTTCCGAAAGCGATTGTGCCCCAGCATGGGGCGATTCTCAGCGGCGATATTATGCACGAGTTTTTAAAACGTCTGTATGATCTGCCCATGGGCATGGATCTGCACGAGGCTGAAAAAAGCCTGTCGAATGAAGAACAGGCCCAGCTGCAGGCTTATACCCAGTTACTGAATACCCTTTACCAGCGCTTTTTAATGTCTGCCGGCCCTGAAGAAGCCGAAATTCTGTTTGACTTTTCGCAGCGCGATCAGGAGCTGCTGGAGCATGTGGACATGAATATCCAGGGTGTGCAGGGCGTCTACAAAAATGGCGCCCATGCGCTGGAGCTGTTTTTACAAAGGGTTTCGGGCTTTTATGACCGCAACCTCTTTAATGAATTGCGCTCGCTGGCGATCAAAGAAACCGTGCTGCATCGTTTGCCCATGCCAATGGATGCCCTGTATCAGCGGAATTTTGACGACAAAACCACGTTGCAGATGGATAATTTTCTGATCAATTAGCTGCTGGCCGACCGGGCCTGGCTGCGCTGTTGTAGCATACTGCGGGCGGCTTCAGCCAGGGCCTGTTCATTCCAGTACACCACCTCCTGCAAATGGGAGTGCACGCTGGGCTCCTGCAGAGAGGCCAGGGCCTCCAGGGCCCGCAGACGCAGGGTGATATCCTGGTGCTGGCGGCTGAGTTCAATCAGTTCTGTGGCGGCCGGCGCATAGGCCTGGCGGCCCAGGGCCCGCAGGATTTCTTCCAGCAGCTCGACGTCGGATTCTCCGCTCTGAAGCAGCTGCAGCAGGCATTCTGCTGCGGCAGAATCTGGCAACTGCCCCAGGGCAATGACGCTCTGACGGCGGACGCCATAATCGCTGTCGCTCAGATGGTGCTTCAGCAGGGCCGTCTGACTCACATCCTGCAGCTGGCCAATGGCCCAAATCACACTGGCCCGCAGCTCAGGCGCCCGGGCCGTGTTGAGCAGGCTGATCAGCTGCGGCAGACATTCTTGCCGCCGGAAATAGCCACTCAGTGCCACGGCACTCAGCTGAACCCAGCTGGAGGAATCCTGCAGCGCTGCCGTCAGTGGCGCAAAATCCGCGCGCGCGGCCAGCAGGCAGAGGGCCATTTCCCGCAGGCGGGCAGACAGGCCCGCAAAGGGTGGGAGGGCCTGGGTCTGCGAGAGCTTGCTGAGGGTCTGGAGGGCGCTCAGCTGGACTGGCAGAACATCTTCGCGGAAGCGCTGCTGCAGCCAGTGTTGCCAGTCCTGACGTGCGGCTTCTGGCGGCAGTGTCTCGGCATAGATCTGGCGTACCAGACAGGCCTTGTCGTTCTGCAGATGCAGGCTGTAGGCAAACCAGTCTTCAGCAGGCGTTTGCTGCAGGGCCAGCAGGTGACTCAGCCGGCGGGTCTGCAGCTGGCTGTTGAGGCCCTGCAGATGAAGCCAGTTGCTGTCGCTGTGGATATCGGCCAGACTCAGGCAGGCGTCATAGCGAATCTGGGGCTGAGGGTGCAGGGCCAGTTGCTTCAGCGTCTGGCTGGCCTGGCTGCCCAGCATGCGCAGGATGTCAAAAGCCTGGCTGCGCAGATTGTCATGGGCCGCGCAGGCGGCCTGCTCCAGCATGGGCAGACTGTCGGGGTGATTCAGGGTTTTCAGGCCTTCGAGTACCGCACGCTGCACGGCCAGCTCGCCGGTCTGCCAGTGCTGCGCCAGCAAAGGCAGGGCTTCGGGGCCACACTGCCCCAGGGCCCGCAGGGCGGCATGCATCAGGTGGCGGTCCCAGTGCTCAGCGAGTTGTTTGAGCAGGGGAATTGCGGCATGGCCCTGCTGGCTGATCTGATCCAGGATTTCCTGGCGCAGGCCATCGGGCAGGCTAAAGCCCAGGCCTTTGATGAGCCAGGGCTCAAAATCGGGTTTTGAAAGCAGGGCCCAGGCGGCACTGCGCTGAATCTCAGGCGTTTGCTCTTCCAGCCATTGCAGCAGCAGTGGTGCGCTTTGCTCGGCAGGCAGCTGCGCCAGGCACTCAATCAGGACCTGCTGACAGCTGTGCTCGCTTTCCTGGGGGGCATACTGCAAGAGCAGGGGCCAGAAAGATTCATCCCGCAGCCAGACGCGATACAATGCCTGACGCACGGCGGCTTCAGGGTGCTGCTGCAGGCGCAGCAGCTGCAGGGTGTGCTTCTGGGCCTGCTCCACGCTCAGCTGTTGCAGGCAGCTGATCATCAGGTGGGGCAGGCTGTCCTGCAGGTAGGCTGCGCTCTGTTCGGGCTGAGCCTGCAGAATCAGTTTCAGAGCACACTGCTGCAGACGTTCACTGCCCTGATAGACCCACTGGCTGAGGGTAGGCACTGCACTGAGCCAACGGGCTGATGAGTAGCTCCCCAGCAACTGGCAGACCACGCTGACGGGGGCTTCCTGATCCTGTCTGAGTATACGCAGCAGCCAGGGCAGGGCGCTGTTGGGATCACAGCGGTGAAAAATCGTCAGCAGCTGGGCCAGGGCCTGGGGATCTTCTTCATAAGACAGGGCATCTTCCAGCAGCTCTGCCAGTTCAGGGTGTTGCAGGCTGGCCAGGGCTTCGGCTGCTGCCACACGGACTTCGGCCGCTTCGTCTTCAGCCAGCGCCAGCTCCAGATTTTCGAGGGCCCAGTCGTCTCCCTGCTGCCCCAGTGCCCGGGCCGATGCCGCGCGGATATCGCGGTAGCCGTTTTCGAGGGCCGCAACCAGGAGTTCGCTGCTGCGATGGCCTTCAAAACGCCCGAGCAGCTGAACGGCCATAATGCGCACATCGCGATCACGGTCTTCGAGAGCCTGTTCCAGCTGACGCAGCAATTCAGCGCTTTGTAGGGTAGAGAGGGCTTTCAGCGCGGCCTGGCGGATAAACCAGAGCTCATCCTGCAGCAGCGTCAACAGTTCATCCTGCAGGGTCTCAGCAAAAGGCTGCAGTAAAATAGCTGCTTGCAGGCGGACTTCGGCCTCTTTATGGCGCAGCCAGGGCAGCAGCAGGCCGGGCTGTGCCGGGAGCAGTGCATTATCGCCCAGGGCTTGTAAAATAGCCCGCGCCAGCTCAAGATCCTGAATCGCTTCAGGCTGGGGCAGCCACCACTGTAGCAAGTGACGGGTTTCAGGCGCGCGGGCGCTGCGCAGGGCATGTAGAATGTGACGTTGCAGGCGGGGATCTGCGTGATCCCGGGCCAGGTAAAACAGGTAGGCGCGGGCGTGGGCCTGCTGGCTGACAAAACGCAGGGTCTCGCGCTGGAGGTCTTCGGGCAGGCTTTCGAGCTGCTGTAGCTGCTGCCAGGCTTTTTCATCGCTGGCAATCTGAATCAGGGCGCTTAAAGCGGTTTGCTGCATGACCGGGTCCGGATGGCCCAGGCGTTTTTGCAGCGGGTAGTAGGCCCGCCAGGCCTGAAACTTGCCGAGGGCTTCGCAGATGGCAATATGCTGGGTCTGCTCAGGCAGAATATCCAGCAGCTCAATCAGGGCAGGGGCCGCCGCGCTGTAATCCAGCTCTGCCAGGGCCCGGATCAGGGCTTCACAGCGCTCGCTCAGCAGCATCAGATCCAGGGCATCCAGCAGGGCCTCTCCGATGCGGGCGTCCGGGTAGCTCAGCAGGCCGGCCAGAGCGGCCTCAAAAACCTGATTGTCAGGATGATAAAGGCCGGCCACGTATTCCCAGAACCACTCCTGCGGAAAAGCCTGATAAAAGGCAAAGGCCACGGTCTGACGCACTTCGGGCTGGGAATCCATCAGCAGGGGGCTCAGCGCGGTTTTCAGGTCCGGGTAGCCACTCTGCGCCAGCAGGGCAGCACTCAGACAGCGCAGCTGAGGTTCTGCCTCCCAGAGGCCTTCATGTACCAGTCGGTGCCAGATGGCTTCGCCGTATAAAGCTAGCGCGCGGGCCACCTGTTCGGCTTGCTCTGGCTGGGGGTTCAGATCAGGCTCCAGAAAGAGCTGAAGCAACAGCTCGCAGGCTTCTGGCTGTTGAACCTCGCCCAGGGCGGATAGAATGCAGCTGCGCACCTGGGGCTCATTTTCATGGGCCCAGGCGCTGGCCAGTAAATTAAAGCCTTCAGGTGCTGCACTCTGCCCCATCAGATAAATGGCAGCTGCGCGGACTTCCCAGATCGGATCCTGCAGCAGGGGGCTGGCCCAGGGCAGGTGTGCGGCATCTCTGAACAATGCCAGGGCCTGCAGGGCGGCTACTCTTTCCAGCCAGTCGCCGGAACTCAGCCACTCACGCAGCAGGCCTTCGGCCCGGAAGCCAAATTTGGACAGGGCATGCTGGGCCGCGCTGACAATCTCTTTTTCGGGATCCAGCAGCGCGCTGCGCAGGTCTGGCAGGGCTTCGGGGTCATTAATGGCGGCCAGCGCCTGAATGGCGGTACGGCGCACGTCACTGTCGGCATCCTGCAGCAGGGCGCTCAGATCGATGAGATACTCTTTATCCGGTGCAAAAACCAGCTCCAGGGCTGCCTGCTCACGAACCTGGGCATTGGGATTTTTGAGGCGAAAGCGCAGCGATTCATTGTGCATGTTTAGACTCCGGCGGCTGCGTGAGCACAGGCTTCAGCTGCAGGCATCAGAAGGGGCCAGAGCCACCAGCCCAGCAAGAGCGCCAGCAGCAGGGTCAGCAGCTTACGCCACGGGCGGCCATGACCTGTGCTGACGGTTTCTGTTGCAGGTTGTTTTGACACGGCTTTTTTGTTCATCTCACGGTCTCATCTTTCATCGGTTCCCAGGCTGACAATCACAGGCCAATCACCACAGTATATATCTTCCCGGAGGTAACGGCTTTTAAACTTTTGGGGCCACCCAGCGTTAGCCGGATCACAGTCTGGCTGTGATCGGCCCCGGTTGACGGTTTGGGGTCCTTTTGCCATAATAGGAGCGGATTTGTTTTGCTTTGAGTTTTAGGATGTAAGGAACGCTTCATGCCCAAAAGATCCCCCTCTTTTTATTTATCTGCTGCAGGCCTCTGTCTGAGCGCCACGCTGACCGTTATGCCAGCCTCTGCTGCTGAAATGCCTGTTGCCGAGACAGCAGCCGAAACAGCTCCGGACCCCGCTGATGCGCCTGCATCCCCTGATGCGCCCCCGTCTTCTGAACCTGACGGAACGGCTGCTGAAACCAGCGAAGAGCTGCCGCTGGAACCGGACGAAGAGCCGGAGCTGCCCGCCGACATGCTGGTGCTGCCGGATGACGATCCGGCCTTTGCGTCCGATGGCATCACGCGTCCCATTGAAGATGACTGGCTGCGCATGCCTCCGGGTCAGAACCCCCTCTACTGGCGTCTGGAGCTGCGTGAACAGTTGGGCGGCACCAGCAATGTGGATCAGCTGGCGAGTGGCACAGGCTCTCTGACCAACCAGGCCACCCTGACCGGCCTGCTGCGCTATACCTTTCCCAGTCAGACCCAGGTACTGCTGCGCAGTCAGGGTTTTCTGTTCAACCGCTTTAACCTGGATCAGCGGGACCAGCTGCTGGCGATTCCTTTATCGCTCAATGTTTCCCAATGGTTTTTTGACCGCCTGAACGTCTATGCCGGTTATCTGCCGATCTTTTCACAATCGCTGAATCGCCAGGATGGCCAGATTCAGCGCTTTGACCAGGACTTTATGCTGGGGGCCTCATATTTTTACCCCCTGAATGAACACTATGTTTTTGGCGGCCTGCAGGCCGACTACATGCTGGCTGAACTGAGTGAGTTTCAATACCTCAGTGGTCTGCTCTTTGCCGGCTACCGCCACACCCTGGCTCCCAATCTGTTTGGCTTTGTCGACGCCCGGCTGCAGACGCGGGGCTATACCAGCTCTCCAGAGCTGCTGGATGAAATTCGCTTTGGCGGGGGAGCAGCTGTGCAGTGGCACCTGCTGCCACCCTGGTTGATTCTGGAAGCGCGCGGCGATTATAATCAGGTGATGCACTTCAGCGCCGCCGAGCGCAACGCGGGCATTTTTTCAATTGGCCTCAATCTGATTGCGGCCCTACAGTCTGACAGCTAGAGGAGAAAAGGCAATGGCAATTCAAAAATATTTGATGCTGGGACTGGCCGGCACCTGTCTGGCCCTGAGCGTGATGCCCATGGGCTGGACCGCGTCCAGTGCCCGGGTGGCCTGGGTGTATAACACGGTACAGATTACCCGTGGGGGCCGCTGGGTGCCTGCCGGCAACGGTACGGCCGTGGCCAGCGGCGCTTACGTGCGCACGGGCAATAACTCCCGCGCCCAGATTCACTATGCTGATGGCAGCGTGATGCGCCTGGGCAGCCGTTCGGTGGCCCGCATCCGCGATGCCCGCGCCAAACAGGTCAACCTGCGCCAGGGCAAGGCTTATTTTAAGGTCAAGCCCCAGAACCAGCGCATGCGCGTCAAAACCCGCAACGCGGTCGCCACGGTCATGGGCACAGAGTTTGTGGTCGAGGTCAAAGCCCCGGAGAGCATTCAGCAAGGCCAGCTGCGGCCCTATGGTCTGAGTTATGCCAGCACGGCCCCTTATCAGCTGGCCCAGGCCGACAGCTGGCTGACCCAGATCACCACCCTTGAAGGTCTGGTGGGCGTCACCGGGCCCGAAGGAGGGCCGATGCTGGAGCTGGGACCGGGCATGATGACCTTTGTGGGTGATAATCTGCCCCCGCAGACACCCCAGACCATTGATCCCGAAAAGTTTCAGCAAAATGAAGAACTGCTGCAGAATAATGACGGCGGCTTTGCCAACACGCCGCTGGATCCGGCCAATCCTCAGCAGCAGACCGGCATTCAGCAAAACAGCCCCGGCCCGCAGGGCCAGCTGGACACCACCCCCGCCACCGGGTCACTGGAAGTCATTATCCGCTGATGTGGCTGCGGCGCTGCCATCTATGTCAGCGCCCGGCTGCTGAGGCCCTCTGTCTGACCTGCTGGGGCCAGATTGTGCCTCTGGCTGAGCCCCAGCATGTGCTGCGGCACACGCCCTGGCCTCATGTACATCTGGCTTATGCCGCTTACGAACCCCCGCTTAAAACCCTGCTGCTGGATCTCAAATACCGCCAGGCCCGCGTGCTGGGACTAACGCTGGGCCGTTATCTGGGCCAGTGGTACCGCGCGCACTGGCCCCTGCCGGATGTGCTGGTCCCCGTGCCCCTGCACCCACAGCGCCAGCGTGAGCGGGGCTATAACCAGGCTGAACTGCTGGCCAGAGGCCTGGCCGAGGTGCTGGATCGCCCGGTCCTTCGGGCCCTGCAGCGCCAGAAACATACACCGCCTTTATACACCCTCAGCCCTGAAGAGCGACAGCAGGTGCTGCAGGGTGTATTTGCCTTAAACCCCCGCTGGCAGCGCCGTCTGGCGCAGCAGCGTATTTTGCTGGTGGATGATATCCTGACCACTGGCGCGACACTTCTCCAGGCAGCGACCATCCTGGCTGACTGCTCTCAGAAGCTGATTTCTTTGTCTGCGGCACGTGCATTGATCGCAGACCCCTTGATTTTCAATCGTATATAGTGGTATTAATAAAAAACATACAGGAGCAAACTATGATTAAAAAAACTGCCATCAGCCTGCTGGTCTTAATGTTTTTCAGCAGCTGTGCATACACACAGAAGCAGTCTGCCATCGATCCAGATGCCCCGCTATATGAACGTCTGGGCGGCAAACAGGCGATTTTTGCCGTGGCGGAGCGCATGACTGAATATGTGGCCCGTGATGAGCGTATCAACGGCTTTTTTGTCGGCGCCGATCTTGATCGGGTCAATGAAATGCTGACGGAGCAGATTTGTGAAGCCAGCGGTGGCCCCTGTACCTACACCGGTGGCGATATGATCACGGTGCATACAGGCATGAATATCACCGAGACCCAGTTTAACGCCCTGGTGGAGGACCTGATTCGCAGCCTGAATGACTTTCGGGTGCCGGAACGCGAACAACAAGAACTGCTGCAATTGCTTGGCAGCATGAAAGAGGAGATTGTCGACCGCTGATATGCTGAAACAACTGTCGCTGCAAAACTTTGTGATTGCTGAATCCCTGACCCTCAATTTTGAAGCGGGTCTCTGTGCACTGACCGGCGAAACCGGGGCTGGTAAATCCCTGATTGTAGACGCCATTCAGGGGGTTCTGGGTCAGCGTATCAGCCCGGAGGCCATTCGCCAGGGGGCTGAGTTTGCCTATCTCGAAGCGGTGTTTGAGCCCACGCCGGCCATTCGCGAACTGCTGGCCCAGCGGGCTTACAATGAGCTGCTGGATGCCGAACAACTGGTGATCAGCAAAACCGTACATCCTTCGGGCAGCCGTTCGCGGCTTAACGGCCAACTGGTTACTCAGAGCCTGATCCGCGAGCTGGGGGCCTGTCTGCTCGACAGCATTGGCCAGCACGAGAACCAGGCGCTTTTTCAAGAAGACCGCCATCTGGGCATGCTGGATGCCCTTGGAGATGCCGATCACCAGAATCTGCGCGCAGCGGTTTCAGAGGCTTTTCATCGCTGGCAGCTGGCCCGCCGGGAACACCAGCTGCTGAGCGATCGGCAGCAGGAGCTGCTGCGCCAGCAGGATTTTTTGCGCTTTCAGCTGCAGGAAATCGATGCGGCTGAGCTGCAGCCCGATGAAGAAGACAGCCTGCAGGCCGAGCACGAGCGTCTGCGTCATGCCGAAAAGCTGCTGCATGCGGCCGGTCTGGCCTATCAGCGGCTCTGCGATGCGGGCGAAACCCCGGCCATCTGTGAGCAGTTGGAGAGCGTACTGCGCGTGCTGAGCGGGGCGGCCCGGCACGATGAGCGGCTGGCCCTTCTGGTGGAGCAGCTGGAGCAGGCTTTGATTGTGTTGCAGGATGCGGGCCGGGAGCTGAGTCATTACCCCGACCTGCTGGAGTGTGATCCCGCCCGCCTGGATCAGCTGCAGCAGCGTCTGGCCGAGCTGCAGCGCCTGAAGCGCAAATACGGTACCGACCTGGCCGGTATTCTGGCTGAGGCTGAGCGCCTGCGCGCTGAGCTGGAAGCCGCTGAGCAGGCCGATAGCCGTCTGGCCGAGCTGGCCAGCGAGTTGGCCCTGGCTGAAGCCCACTATCTCAACCTGGCTGCAGATCTGAGCGCGGCCCGCCAGCAGCTGGCACAGCGCCTGGTGCCTGCCCTGTTGCAGGAACTCGAAGAACTGGGTCTGGCCCGTAGCTGTTTTGAAGTGCAGCTGACGCCCACCGAAACCCGTAGTGCCACGGGCGGTGACGCCGCACGATTTTTATTCAGCGCCAACCCCGGTGAGCCGCCCCGGCCGCTGGCCCGCATTGCCTCCGGGGGGGAGGCTTCCCGGCTGCTGCTGGCTTTCAAGCTGGTGCTTACTCAGGCCAACCCCGTCTCCTGCATGATCTTTGACGAAATTGATACGGGTATCAGTGGCAAAGCGGCTCTGGTAGTGGCCCAGAAGCTGGCCCGCCTGGCCCAGCGTTATCAGATTATCTGTATCAGCCATCTGCCCGTGATTGCTGCCATGGCCGATCAGCAGCTCTGGCTTGAAAAACAGGTCAGTGCCACCCAAACCCAGGTTCAGGTTCAGCGTCTGCGGCCGGCTGAGCGCGTGCAGCGCCTGGCCCAGATGGGTCACGGTCAGATCACCGACTATGGCCTGCAGGGCGCGCGGGATCTCTTTGATACAGCCCAGGGTTTTAAACAGGGCCTTGACTGCCTGAACGGTGTGGTGCTCGCCAGCTGAGTTCTTTGGCCGCCGCAGGCGCTGTCAGAGCTGCAGCTGCTGGCGCTGAAACACTTCCGCCTGCAGGCCCAGATCCTGCTGATCGCTGCCAAAGCCTGACAGGCGTGACTCGGGCACGGTAATAGCCCGGAAAGTCCCCAGGGCTTCGGCGGCCAGATCGTAGCGCTTGCGTGATACCTGGCTCTGATGGGCCTGAATGCCCGCCATCTTTTGTGCCAGCGCGGCGGTATCAAAGGGTACAACCGTATTAAAGGCATCGCGCTCAAACACAAACCAGGGGCCTTCGTAGTCCCAGAGTTCTACCTGGGCACCGCTTTCGGCTTGCCAGACCTGCAGGGCTTCGCGCACAATCCAGGCCGAGGAACGGTGGGCGGGGTGGCGATCCTGGGGTGAAGCCGAGAGCACGCAGTCGGGCTGCCAGTGGCGCAGCAGCGCCACCACAGCCTGAATATCCGCTGAACCAGGAATATAGTGCTGATCGTAAAACGGCAGCTTTAAAGCCGTAAATTCAGCCCCAAAGCACCGGGCTTCGGCGGCTGCTTCGGCTTCGCGGCGTGCCCCGCGCTCAGCGGCGGTGGCTTCGGGCATATCAGCCCGGTGACCGCTGCTCATGGCCACCAGATGCAGAGCGGCCCCCTGTTGTTGCCAGCGTGCCAGGGCGCCGCCACAGCCAATGGCCGCATCGTCCGGGTGCGGGGCGGCCACCAGAATGCGCTGGCCTGGCAGGGGCTGATCCGGCGCGATGAGTTGCAGCGGCAGGGGCGTAAAGCGGGGCAGGGGCAGCTGCAGCCGGCTGGCGGCAGCCTGATCCAGAATCAGGGTCAAATCCGGGTGCAGTCTGAGCACGGAGGCCGGGCAGTCTTCGTGCAGGGGGCCATGCACCATGGCGGCGACCGCTTCGGCCTTGTCTGCCCCTGTGACAAGCATCATCAGGCTGCGGGCGTTCAGAATGGAGCGGCAGCCCAGGGTCAGGGCTTCAGCAGGGGTCTGGCCGCTGGCAAAGTAGCGGGCGTTGGCAGCACGGGTGCGCGGGTGCAGCTGAATCAGATGCGTGCCCAGATGAAAGGGTGTGCCGGGCTCGTTAAAGGCGATATGCCCGTTGTGGCCCAGCCCCAGAATCTGCAGATCCAGCCCGCCAGCGGCGGCCATCCGGGCCTCGTAATCCCGGCAGGCCTGTTGGGCGTCGGCACTGCAGGCGGGCACAAAGTAGCGCTGATCGGCGGCAATCTGCAGCGGATCCAGCAGCTGGCGCGTCAAAAAGGCGGCCATGGACTCCGGGTCTGAAGGGCTGAGGCCCCGGTACTCGTCGAGGTGAAAAAACTGTACCTGACTCAGATCAAGGCCCAGAGCCTGCTGGGCGGCCACCAGGGCCGCATACAGACCTGAGGGGGTCTGGCCGGTGGCCAGACCCAGATTCAGCCGGGGCTGTGCCAGCAGCTGATTCAGAATCAGGGTGGCCGCTGTCTGGCTCAGCTGGGCATAGTCTGCAACTTGAAGAATACGCATGGGTCCAAGTTTAGCACGCCTGTGTCTAAATAGCCATGAAAAAATCGGGATGACTGGATTTGAACCAGCGACCCCCTCGTCCCAAGCGAGGTACGCTACCAAACTGCGCTACATCCCGATTGCCTTCATCTTACACATATCCGCCGCTCTCCGGCAAGCCCATTGCCCCCGGTATTCAGACGATCTCAGCTGGTCATTCCTTAATCTGTCAGCCCATAGCCAAAGTAGTGACGCTCTTTGATCAGCCGGGCCACCGGCTCAGGTACCTTGTCCTCCCAGCCGGGCTGGTTGTGCTGGATTTCTTCGCGCAGATTGCGTGAATAGACCCGCAGGCAGTCGGGATCGTAGTTTTCGAGGGCCACAATATTGCCCTTTTCGACCAGATAGTCATAGAGCTTTTGCAGCTCCGGGGCAATTGGCAGGTTGTGTACCGTAACCACTTCACCGCTGTCTTCGTTTTTGCTGGGGTAGACGTAGAGCTTTAAATCGTTTTTGAACAGCCGCCCCAGGGATTCCAGAATCCCGCCTTCAAGGGCTGTATAATAGCTTTCGTTAAAGAGGGTCTGCAGGCTGCGCACTCCCATGGCCAGCCCGATTTTTTTCTTGCTGTAATGGCTCAGGTAGGCCGCCAGCCGGTAATACTCCAGATAATTGGAGATCAGCACCTGAAAGCCGCAGGCGTTGAGGGCGTCGGCCCGCTGCAAAAAGGCCCGTGGCTCCAGGCCACCGGAGGCCATCAGCTGGTGCATGGTCACCTCCATCACCTGCAGGCCCTTTTCTGCCTGCATGCCGGGCTCCTGGCTGAACTGCGCCCAGGCGGTGTTCATCAGATCCAGATGCACTTTGCGCACGGGGTAAAACGTGCCCCGCTCGACCAGAATCGGGCGCTTATAAAAGGCCTCTGAAGGCTGCAGCACCTGACCGTCGGCGTCAAACATGGCGGCATTGGACAGGCCTTCGCGCACCAGCCGCAGGCTCATCAGGCGGTTATCGACACTGCGGAACTCAATGCCCGAAAACTCGATCATATCAATTTCAATTCGGCCTGGCGCGAGGTTGTCGTTTAAAGAGGCGATCAGATCTTCCGGGCGATGGTGCAGAAAAAACGCGCCGTAGAGCAGGTTGACCCCCACAATGCCCAGGGCCTCCTGCTGCAGGTAGTTTTCTTTGTCGAGCATGCGCACATGCATGATGATCTGGCTGTCCTGATCGCGGGGATGGGCCTGGTAGCGCACCCCCATCCAGCCATGGCATTCGTTGTTGCCCTGATAAGAACGCGCGACCACCGTATCGGCAAAGGTAAAAAAGGCGGTGCTGTCGCCGCGCTCTTCGCGCAGGCGTTCCAGATTCAGGGCGTGCTCGTAGTTCAGCATGCTTTCCAGGCGTTCGCGACAGACGTAGCGGGCGCACTTGCCGTAGATGGCGTCACTGACCTTCATGTCATAGGCTGACATGCTCTTGGCGATGGTGCCGGCAGCACCGCCCACCTGAAAAAACCAGCGCACCACCTCCTGACCGGCGCCAATTTCGGCAAAGGTGCCGTAGCGCGAGGGTTCCAGATTGATGCGCAGGGCTTTGTGGTGGGTATCCAGAATATCTTCTTTGGCTTGTGCTTTCATGGGGCAACTCATTTCAACCGTGGTGTTGTTCAGATGTATTCTAACAAAAGGTGGCCAGCCTGCGGCCAGAAGCTTTTAGTGGGCGTCAGAATTTGTGGTCGCGGGCTATAATACCCAGAGATGCTGTCCTCAGCCGGTTTTTAATTAGAGGAGTAATGTATGTCGCTTGGTTCTGATTCTCCCCTGCGCGGTCTGTCGCCTTCACCCTTTACCGCCGGTGCTTTGCCGCCGTTGCGCCCGGCGGCGGCTCAGGCTGCCCTTCAGCTCAATACCGTATCGCAGCTGCTACAGGCCCGTGGCGACAGCGGCTGGCATCTTAAACTGAATCAGCCCCAGGACAAAAGCCAGGCCGAAAGCATGCTGGCACAGTTTCAGAGCTTTCTGAGCCAGAATCCCCAGCTGCTGGAGCAGATCAGTGAACTGCCCCATGGCCAGGCCCTGCTCGAAAGTCTGGAGGCCGCGGCCAGCGGTCAGTTAAATGGCCAGCACGTCAGCGCGCTGCAGAGTTTTCTGGTCTATACGGCCGGCATCGATATCGGTTATGGCAACAGCCAGGGCATCGATGGCCTGCTCGGTCCCCGCACCCTGGGCGGCCTGCAAAGCTTTTTTGCCCAGCTGCAGCAGGTTGATAGTCCCGAAGCCAGTCAAAGCTATCTCAGCAACCTGGAACTGAATTATACGGAACCCCAGCAATCGGCCCTGCCTTATCTGAGCCTGTTTGGTGATGAGAGCACCGCTGCCGGCAGCCTCTACAAGCGCTCACCCTATCACCGTGACGACCTGTTTGTGCCGGCCTTTGGCATGGCGGCTTACCATGAGTCGGGGGTCTTTCGCAAACCCAGCGATCCTTATGCTGCCGGAGCCATCTCACGGCCCCGCCGCCGACAGGATCTCGGCGGCAAGAGCTACGGCACCTATCAGTTTCAATCGTCGGTTTACCCTGACGGCAGCCAGTCTGGCAATCCCCAGCGCAGCACCCTGGGCCGTTTTGTAAACTGGCCCGGCAATCCCTTTGGGGCTGAGCTTAAGGCGGCGGCCAGCCGGCATGGTCTGGCCAGTGGTGGTTTTGATCAGGTCTGGCAGCAGCTGGCCCGCCAGCGCAACAAAGATTTTGGCGAAGCCCAGCAGGCTTTTTTGCTGCATGAGCGCCAGCAGCAGGTTGAGCGTTTTATGGACCGGGCCCGCCTTAGCCCGGAGGTGCGCCAGGATCCGCGCATCGTTGACATGATTATGGGCACAACCAACCATGTGGGCGGTCTGGCCGACCGGGCCGCCGATCATCTGGCCAGCCTGCAGCGCGGTGGCAGCCTGAGTGCCAACGAAATTGGCCGGGCGCTGGCTGAATACAAAGAAGCCCGCATTGCCTCCTGGTTCCGCTCTTCGCCAGGCGCCTGGAACGGTCTGCGCAACCGTTTTCAGGACGAGCGCACGATGTTTGCCTGAGTCGGCTAGTTGACGATACCTGTCAGGGTCAACGCCCCCTGCTCCAGCGCCACGCTGTACAGCTCGGCCTGCCGGCCATCGGGCAGGCGCAGCATCTGCTGGCTGTAGGCCTCAACCTGGGAGCGTACCGCCGACTGGATAAAGGGCATGGGCACTTTAAAGTTGCCCAGGCTGATATGGTGTACGTCAGCCACGACCCGGCTGCCCTGTTGGTAGAGACTCATTTCTCCCCCAAGATAAACGGTGGGTGTGCTGGGGGTGACCCCTGGCAGGTTTTTTAAAAAGCCTTCGGGCAGATGCTTTGGCAGCAGGGCCACCGTCACGCGGGCTTTGCCCTGCTGAATGCGGGTCGAAACACCCTGCAACGCCTGGCGGTAGCGGGGATCAATGCCACGCTGGAGCTGGCCGTACACCAGATTGGAGATATCGTTTTCGCTCATGCTGACCTCAAAGGCCTGGGGCTGAGGGGCCTGCTGTACCGCTGGCCGTGCACTTGCGGGCGGGGGGCTGCTGCGCCGGGCCTGGGGCGGGCGACTGGGCGGGGCTTCTGTGGGCATCATGGTCTCGCTGTTTTCGAGATCCTGATTTCCCTGACTCTGGCTTGCAGCCGTGTCTGGCTGACGCGGTGGCGAGCGCCAGACCACTTCTTCTTCAGGGCTGGCAGCGTCCGGCGGGTTTTCGGTCACGGGTGTTTCGCTCAGGGTTGTGACCCCGCTGTCTGCCGGGGTTTCATCTTCGACGGGTGGATCGCTCTGTACGGCCACACCGGCTGCCAGCAGAGACTGCTGCAGCTTCTGGTTTAAATCCACACTTTCACTCTGACGGGTGACAAAGGTGCCGGTTTCGCTGATGCTGGGGGCCTCGGTGGCCTTCTGAACCAGCAGCCGGGGCAGGGCCAGACCAGCTGCCAGCGTCAGCAGACAAACGCCACTGACGCCCATAATGATAATCTTTTTACGGGGCATGTGCTTTTCTCCTGTGTGCAGCCTGTATTCTACACCAGATTGAGGCCTGAGTTGGCGCGTTGACCGTTTTCAATTTGCTGAATCAGATAGGTCGTGCTTTGCTCCAGGCTTTGCTGCTGTTGCAGCTGCAGTTGTAGTGTTTCGTCATATTGACGGGCCAGTGCCAGCCGTTGTTCCAGTTCATGCTGCAAGGCTTCCCGCTGCTGCTGGTGTTCAGCCTCGCGGCGCTGGGCTTTGTCGTTGCGCTGCTGGCTCCAGAAAGAAGTCAGGCGATCGCTCAGGCGCACCGAAAAACTGTTTTTTTGCAGCTGATCCCGCTGGTCGTACACTTCCTGCGCTTCAGCCAGAGGGGCTTCAGCTGCTTTGGGGGGAGCCGGCTGTCTGTCTGTACCTACCTGCTGGCTGACCTGTTCTTTGACCTGGCTGACTTCCTGTTTGAGGCTTTGCACCTGCTGCAGCAGATCTTTGACTTCCTGCAGCTGGCGGTTGGCCTCGACAATCAACTCATCGACTTTGGCAAACAGCAGCTCCAGCTGGGCCAGTTGAAGCTGGGCCAGCTGCATTTCGGCCTGAATGGCGGCTTCTGTCTGGCTGATGCGGCCCAGCAGGCGCTCCTGGCGCTCCATGCCCTGACTCAGTTCGGCCAGGGCCTGATCCATATTGGCCAGGCGCGCGCGCAGTTCACGCAGCTGAGCCTGCACGCGGGGCGTTCCAGCGGCCGGTCCCTGCTCTACGGTGGCAATTACCGCCAACAGCTGCTCACGGTCGGCGCTCAGGCGGGCGTGTTCTTCGGCCAGCAGGCTATGAGAACTTTCAATATCCGGGCGCATCTGCTGCAGTTTACGGCCCATCACGCTGAGCCGGTCAAGGCTGTCGCGCAGGTTTACAAGGTGCTCGTTTACGCGGGATTTGAGCTGGTTCAGGCTGCCAAGGCGCTGCTGCAAATCACGGTTACTCTGCATCAGGCTGGCTTCAATCCCTGAAAGGGTGCTTTCCAGCTGCTGCAATTGCTGGATTTCGTCAGGCCGCAGCTCGCGGCCCAGACTGAGCAGATTGTCGTATTGCTGCAGTGCCTGCTGATAGGACTGGGAGCTGATGCCCAGACTACGGCGGCGCTCCAGCAGGTCGCGCTGGCTGCTGAGCAGGGCACTGGCGTGGCCGTCCACTTCGTTTTGCAGGGCCGTGATGGCCCGGGCCATGCCTCGCGTGGTGTCGTGAATCTGGCTCAGACCCGCTTCAATGTCGCCCACCCGTGCTTCAAAATGATTCATGCGCTCATCATTGCTGCGCAGCAGCTCGCTCGACAACTGAACCCGGCTGTCAATCTCTGCCATCAGCGTGTTCATCTGATTAAGGGCAAAGGCCACGTCTTCAGCGGTTTCGGCCCGTGCCAGCACCTGCTGGGCGCCGGCCCAGAGGGCCTCAGGATCCATGCCGCCGTGCCGGGCGGCGTTTTCGAGGGCCTGCAAAAACTGCTGCGCGCTTTGCCGGGTGGCCGTATGGGCCCCGGCAATACTGTCGAGACGGCTGGCCATGGCGTCCAGTTTTTGCTGAACCAGTGCCTGGTCGGCTGTGGTGCTGTCGAGGCTGCTGACAGCCGTCTGCAGATCTTTTTGTACCTGGCTGACGTAGCTCTGCAGGCTTTCACTGCTGCGCGCAATGGCCTCCTGGCCGCTGCGGTCATCCAGCAGGGCCTGGGTTTGGCTGACAATGGCCTGTAGCTGCGCCTGCTGGCCGGAGAGGTCTGTGAGGGCCTGATTGAGCGCGGGGGGCAGTCCTTCACGCTGCTGTGCCAGCAGTTGGGCATTCTGCTGCAGCTGTTGCTGGTTGCGGGCCTGCAGGGCCGCCAGCTGCGCACGCTGGCTGTCGATCCGGGCGTGCAGGTGGCTCAGCTGGGTGGATTCCTTTGTCAGTGCTTCCTGATATTTGTTCAGGGTTTTACGTTGCTGACCGATGCTGGCACTGACGCTGTCCATTTGCAGACGCGCACCGCTCAGGGCGATTTCGAGCTCCTGACGCTGGCTGTCGAGCGCGCTGATTTTTGTCAACAGATCCTGCTGCAGGGCGGGTATGTCTACAGGCGCATTCGGGGCGTTTTTGAGGGCCTCAGCAAAGGCCTGTTTGGCGGCGACTTTCTGGGCATCGTTTTGGGCCAGTTCTGCCTGCAGTGTGCTGACGTCGCCAGCGTAGCTGTTGAGTTCCCCTTCGAGTCGTTCCAGCTCTGCCTTGACGCTGGCAATCCGGGGCTGCCAGTCGCTCTCAATGTTTTCGAGGGCGTCGTTGGCTTCCTGCTGGGCGGCAGCAATGGTCTGGCGCAGGCTGCTGGCTTCCTGTTCAAAGCTGGCCTGGGCGCTGGCCATAGCGCTTTGCAGACCTCTGGTTTCCTGCAGCAGGGCACGGGTCTGGTTGACCTGGCTGAGGACCTGTTCCAGCTGCTGCAGATGGCCCTGCATCTCGGCTTCGCTCATGTGTTCGGCCAGTTCTGCGCGCAGGCTGCTCAGCTCACCGCTGATCTGGCTGGCCATCTGATCCAGCTCTTCAGCCGAGCTGACACTGGCCAGACGTGTTTTGAACTGACTGGTCAGGTCGCTGGCTTTGTCCAGCAGGCCGCTGACGATGTGCTGGGCCTTGTCCCAGGCTGCCTGGGCAATATTGAAGCTGTGTTCCACCAGACTGACCTGCTGGACCGTCTGCGCTGCTTTGGCGGCAGCGGTATCGGCCTGCAGCTGCACCTGTTCGGTGCGGCTGTCGAGGGCTTGTACCCCTGGCAGCACCGCACTGTCATAGCGGCTTTGCAGGGCCTGATACTGGCTCTTATGGCGGCTGACGGCCTGGTTCAGGGCGGTCAGATCTTCTTCGAGCAAGCGGCGATCAGCCGGCTGCAGGGCCGGGTTGTCTTTCAGCTGATCCCAGCGCTGTCTGGCCTGGTTCAGGGCTTCATTCAGCTGACCCGTCTGCTGCTCATAGCTCTTCAGCAGCAGGTTCAGTTCGTGTTGCTGACCGCTTAAAGCCGTGCGCTGGCTGTCAAAAGCCGCCACGGCTTCCTGGTAGCTCTGGCGTTGCTGGGCCAGGGCCCGCTGGGTCTGATCGATTTCGCTGCGCAGGGCAGAAAGCTGCGTGCCCTGCTGCTCCAGTCTGCTGCTGAGGGCCTGCAGCTGCCGGGTGATTTGCTGCAGGCGGGCTTCTTTTTGGGGCAGCGGGGTGTCGTTCTGCAGCAGGCCCTGCATCTCGGCCACCAGACCCTGGGCTTCAGGGCCTTCCAGCTGGCTGTAGAGCATGCTCAGCGCCTGGTACTGGGTCTCAATTTTCTGAGCGGACTGTCTCAGGGCCAGCTGGCTCTGAGACAGCTGGCTGAGGTAGTCTCCCAGCTCGGCTTCCACTGCTTGCAGGCGGCTATTAGCTGCTTCAATCTGATTTTCTGCCTGCCCGATGCCGCTTTCCGTCTGGCTGGCGATGCGGGCGGTCTGATCCAGCCGTTGTTGGGCCGCTTGCAGCAGTCCCAGCAGTTCGGTAACCTTTTGCTGGATTTCGGGCTGATCGGGGTACTGGCTCTGAATGGCGTTGATCTGTTCGGTATAGGCCGCGATTTTTTCACGCGGCAGCTGACCGGAGGCCAGATCTGCCCGCAGATTGGCTTCCAGGGTTTGAATGCGCTGCATCAGATCGTCACTTTTTTGTACCAGGGCCTGTACTTCAGCGGAGCCCTGGGCGCTGGCGCTCATGGACTGGTACAGGCGCTGGGCTGCCTCAGCATGCTCCGGAAAGGTCATGTTGAACAGTTCATCAAGATTGCCCAGTTTATCGAGGTCGAGACCAAAACTGCTGCTGTCTACCAGGCTTGCCATCAGCAGGCGGCGGGACTCATCCGATAAGGCTGCCAGTTCACGGGCCGGCAGATCGAGCACATAGCGGTAAACCACGTCATCGCGGTTATAGCTGTTGATGCTTTGCAGCAGGCCTTTGAGTTCACTGGCATTGGGGGCTGAACGCAGAATCCGGCTGGCAATCTGATCCCCTTCCCGGCTGTTGCCCAGCAGGCGGCGATCGACGGCTTCGGTCACTGCGCTGCTGACCGAGCCCCAGATAGAGTTGCCCGGATCCAGAACGGCCAGGGCCATGTGTCGGTTCTGGTTGCTCAGGGCGCTGAGATCGGCCTGGGGCGCACTGCGCACATAACTCAGCACGGCCTCAGGGCCGACCAGACGCTTGAGGCTGCCAATCTTCTGGTTGGGGTTGAGCTCGCTGGCCTGAATCAGCTTGCTGATGACCTGTTTTTGATCGTCGCGGTAGCCACCAATCAGGGGCAGGCTCTGTCCCCAGCTGCCGTGGCCCAGACCCTGCGCAATCCGTTCAATGTCACCCAGGCTCAGATCCAGTCCCGCCAGCTCCTGGGGGCTGGCCTGCAGCAGGATGCGCTCCAGGCTTTCAAAATCATTCTGTGCCAGCAGCCGGCGAATCTGGTTGTTATAAGGGTTGTCGGCCACCAGAGCAATCGGGCTGGCGCTGCCGCTGAGGCCGGCACTCTGTACCAGGCGCTCCTGGGGTGAAAGCTGTGTGGCTGCGCTGCTCTGTGGGCCGCTGACCTGGCCGCTTTGCTGTGATGCAGCGCGGGCGCCGGCCTGCTGAATACTCTGGGGGGAAACACCCGGTTGGCGAATACTGGTCATGGTTTACTACCTGGTCTCCATGGCTGAAGTCTTGATACAGGTCTTATAGAGGCCTACACAGGAATCTGACGATAGTTTAACCGGGGTTTAAACTGCAAAAAAGAAAAATGAAGCCGGTACGAACCGACTTCAGACGCTTTACTTTCTCGCTCAGTTTGCGATGAGTGGACAGTAAGCAATTGAGCTGCTGACAATCTGCATTATTTATTGTAGAGAAGCGGCACAAGCTGTTCAAGTTTTGAGATCTTTTTGAGATGTTCTTTTTACAATCAATTTACAATTTGGGGGCTGACTGGGCAAAGCGGGTGCAGACAGGCTAAACTGCTGTCATGATTTCTGAGCAAAAGGTGCTGTTATGATCAGTTTGCTATTGTTGATGCTGCTGGGTTTTGCTTTTGCCGTGATTCCTGCGCCGGCCCTGCTTTCTATGGCCCTGCTGCTGAATATTTCGGGCGGTGTACAGCTGCAGAATGAAGCCCGCTCCACCTCTGAAGCACTGTCAGAGATTGTTGCCCCCCAATAAGCCAGCAGCTTGTGTCCAGACTGATCCTGGCTTATGCTGAAAACAGACAGAAACCCCAAGGAGTACAAAGATGTCAGAAGCCCTTGCTCTCGATGAAGTCACCACTGCCCTTGCTGAGCTGCCCGGCTGGACCTTTGCCGACGCTGCTTTGCACAAAGACTTTGTTTTTGAACACTTTCGCGAGGCGATCAGTTTTCTGGTGCGCCTCAGCTTTGAAGCCGAAGCCCTGAATCACCACCCCGAAATTCAAAACGTTTACAACCGGGTCAGCCTGCGCCTGACCACCCACGATGCGGGCAATCAGGTGACCGCACTGGATCTGGCGCTGGCCCGGGCCATTGAAGCCTTCAACTGGTGCCGCTGAGCTGAGACTGGGTGATGGCGCGCTGGGCACGGAGCTGCTGGGCTGGCTGCGCCCCGATTTGCCCTGTGTGGATCTGTTGAATGTCTTTGCTCCGGAGCGGGTGCAGGCGCTGCACCGTGCTTATTGGCAGGCGGGTGCCAGATTGCTGCGCAGCAACAGCTTTTGCTGTGATCCTGACAGCCTGGCCGGGACGCCCTGGGCTGAGCATTACGATACCCTGACCCGCATCGCTGTGTGCTTACTGAAAAAGACGCTGCCACAGGCGCTGATTGCCGGCGTGCTGGGGCCGGGCTGGCGCCTGCCGGGCCGTAATCAGATCGCCCCTGATCAGCTCTACCGCATTTACTGCCGCCGGGCCGCCGCTGTGGTGGCCGGTGGGGCCGATATCTTCTGGATTGAAACGGTGCAGGACCCGCTGCAGGCCGAGATCGCCGTACAGGCTTGCATGGCGGTGCAGCCTGTGCTGCCGCTGGCGGTTCTGGTCTCACCCGATGCTGACGGCCAGACCGTGGGCGGTCTGCCGCTGGATACCGTGCTGCAGCGTCTGGTGGCATTGCCGCTTCAGATCCTGGGCGTCAACTGCAGCTGGGGGCCTTCAGCCTGTCTGCCAGCGCTGCAGTGGCTGCGCGCGCACAGCCCCCATGCCCTGGCGGTGTACCCGAACGGCGGGCTGCCTGACCAGCCTGTTGTGGACTGGCCTGTTGCCCTGCTTGACATTCAGCGGCTGTACCAGCCCGCCTGGCTGGGGGGCTGCTGTGGGGTGGGGCCCGCTGCTATCGCCCGGCTCCGCCAGGACCTGTCTGCTTAAGGCTGGCGTGGACCAAAGACCGCACTGCCCACGCGGATCAGGGTGGCCCCTTCTTCAATGGCCCATTCAAAATCACCTGACATGCCCATGGACAGGCTGTTTAAAGGCAGGTTCAGGGCTTCGCGGCCAGCCTGCTGCAGCTGCCGCAACTGGCGAAAACACTGTCGGGTTGTGGCTTCGTCAGTACCCAGCGGCCCGATGGTCATCAGGCCCTGCAGACTGAGGCCGGGCAGCTGGCTGACCTGCTGCATGAAGCCCAGGGCCTCTGCTGGCGGCACGCCGGATTTGCTGCTTTCAGCTGAGGTATTGACCTGCACCAATACCGGCAGGGTCTGCCCGCGCTGCTGCAGCGCCTGACTCAGCTTCTCGGCCAGGCTGGGCCGGTCGAGGGAGTGCAGCAGACGGATCCAGGGCAGCACGTCTTTGATTTTATTGCTCTGCAGATGCCCGATAAAATGCCACTCAGGCGCTGCGGCGCTGGCGGGCCACTGGCTGGCTTTCTGTTTCAGCTCCTGGGCTTTGTTCTCGCCAAAGATGCGCGCGCCGGCTGTATGCGCAGCCAGCAGGGTTTCCAGAGCCACGGTTTTGCTGACCAGCACCAGCTGCACTGCTTCGCGGGGGCGGCCGGCACGCAGACAGGCCGCAGCAATACGGGTTTCGAGGGCTGCCAGTCGCTGGGCGGTTTCGGTCATGCCCTCACTCGTCGACGGTTTCGCTGTTGGTGATGCTTTCTGCTGACGGGCTGGCCGGTGGGGTTTCAAGGGCCGGTTTCATCAGCACATAAGCCGCCAGAATCACCAGCATCAGCAGCATCAGAACCTGGTAAAACCAGACGCGGGCCCTGAAGCGCGCCTCATCGTCACGCTGTTCGCGCAGTTTGCTGATTTCCTGGCTCAGCTTTTCGTTGCGTTTGTCCTGTTCGTCGTTGCGGGCCTGCTGGCGGGCCAGGGTTTTCTGCAGTTTAATCACTTCGGTCTGGGTGTTTTTCAGCACAAAGTTCAGGCTGACCAGCTGGGATTCAATTTGTCTGATTTCAGGGCCGGGTGCAACAGGTGCGCTGGGGGGAGGAGATGCTTCGGATGCAGGCGGTGTGCTTTCTGCCATGATTTTCCCTTTCTGATACTGCCACAACAATTCAACCACTTTGACGTGTTCTATCTTAACATCTTAACATGCTCTGTTGCGGGCAGATGCAGCGCAGCGCACATAAAAAAGCCGGTATCTTTGTGAGATACCGGCTCTGGCCGCTGCGGCCTATTTATCGATCACAAAAATCACTTTGGAGCCCCGTAAAAACTGGCTCTTGCTGTCGGCCTGCAGAATCTGCTGGCCGTGTGCGGCACTGACCACGGCGTCTGTTTTGTGACGCCCACCGGCCTGAACTGCTTTGATCACCAGGGGATTATTGCCAATCCGGGCGTTGCCACGGGCCTGATCCAGGCTGTTGGCATAGCCAACAATTCCAATATTCACAACCAGATCAGGGTCAATTGGCCGATCGCCAATATAAATTTCTTTGCCGTCATTGTCTTTGATCTGGGGGCTCATCGCAGGTGAGATGCCCAGCCCTCTGGCATCAATGATGACGCCGGTATAGCTGCCGCTGACGGGCTTGCTGGTTTCAGGGGTGCGGGTCGGTATGGCAGTAGGAGTCGGCGTGGGCATCACAATGCTGGGCTCACGGGTGGGCGTGGTATAGACCGGCTCAATGGTTTTGACTTCCTTTTTTTCGAGCACGTGGGGTACCATGGCTGCTGAGAGGCTGTTGTTGCCATAGACACCCAGGGTCACATCCACTTCGACCGTACCATCGGACATATAGCGGGGTTTGCCCGGTTTGGCGCCTTTGATCAGCGCCGATACGCGGGTGCGGATCACGTCGCTTTCGGTCACAAAGTCTTTAACAATGGTTTCAGAGTCCACGTTGACCCCATTGATCAGCTCGGCCAGCTGGCGGTAGGCGTCAGCTACAGCAGCGCGCTGGGCCATCAGACGCTTCTGGCCGGCACTCATGCCTGCTTTGTTGGGAGCGGCTCCTGTGCCGGTCACGGTAATCTGGCCATTGGTCCAGTCAATCTGGCCTGCGCCCATGGTCTGAACCACCTGGGCGGGTGCAGACATTGGCGCCAGGCTGGCGACGCCAACCGACAGGGCGCTGGCCAGCAAAAGGGGTAAAAACAGGGATTTTTTCATAGTGCTTATGGTGCCTCCTCAGCGTTTGCGATCAAGATTAGTGCATAAGATGATGATCAAGGGTCTTTTGTTCCACGGGGTATTTTAGCACCATCTGTGAAAGGGTGTCAGGGCGGGCCTGTCTGTTAGGGCCCGGTAAAATTGTGTATGCTGTACAACACCGTTGAACACCCGCTGTTGCTGCAGGGTCTGATCTTTCAGTTGAAATTCTATGCATTGAGGTAAAACGATGAAAAAGTATCTGTTGAGTACATTCGCCCTGATTCTGCTGGCCCCGGCCGCTGGCGCCCAGACGCCACTCAGCCTGACCAGCCAGACCCGCTCGGTAGCCGCTTATCAGGGGCTTGCACTGGTCACCCGCCAGGTGAATCTGCCTGTGCTGCAGCCGGGGGCTTATGAAATCCAGCTGCAGGATCTGCCCCTGGATCTCAACCCCAACTCCCTCAGTATCAGCGGCTCCGGTCAGGCCCGCATTCGCATTCATCACCTGCAGCTGCAGCCACCGCTGAGCGCTGAGAGTCAGGACCCGGCGCTCAAAGCGCTTGAAAAGCAGGTCAACGAGGTGCAGGCCCAGCTCGATCGGGTGGGCTCGGGCGAGGAACTCAATCAGGTACATCAGAAACTGCTCAATACCTTTCAGCAGCAGCTCAGTGCGCAGGCCCAGGCCAAAGAAGACCGGCGGGTGCTGAGCGTGCGCGACTGGCAGCTGGCGATGGACTTTGCCCGCAGCCACCAGGGCCAGATTCTCGACAGCCAGCTGACGCTCAAACAGCAAAAAACCGCGCTGAGCAAGCAGCTGAAGCTCTTGCGTCAGCAGCTACAGGAACTGCAGCAGGCCCGACGGCCCAGGCAGCAGGCCAGTTTGTTTATCAGCGTCGACAGTGCGGGTTCCGCTCAGTTGCTGGTGTCGTATCTGATTGGTAACGTCAGCTGGAGTCCGGCTTACGAGGCCCGGCTGGACAGCGCCAGCAAAAATCTGCGTCTGGTCTATCAGGGTGATTTGAACCAGCGCTCGGGCGAGGACTGGCAGCAGGTGCGCCTGAGTCTGTCCACCGCCACGCCGGTGCTGAACCAGCGTCCCCCCGATGCCCTGCGCTGGCCAGTGGGTCCCCCAGTCGTCGCTGAGCGCCTCGCGCCGGCTGCTGCGCCGATGGCCCAGCGCCTGCGCAGCGAAGCCGACGCCCTTGAAGACAGCTATGCTGAGAGTGCCCTGGTCAATTATGCCCAGAGTGAGGTGGATCAAACCGGGCTTTCGGTGCGCTTTCAGATGCCTGAGGTGCAGAATGTGCCGAGCAGTACCCAGACCCGCCGTCTGGCGATGGCGATCCGTGAATTCAGCTATAAACCGGCTTATAAAATTGTGCCGCGTCAGTCGAAGCTGGCCTTTCTGGAGGCCCAGATCAAAAACGAGTCTGAGCTGCCGCTGCTGCCCGGCCCCATGCGCACCTATATCGGCCCGGAGTTTACGGGGGTGAACCCGATTGAACTGGTGCGGCCGGGCCAGAGCGTACGCCTCAACTTTGGTGTGGACCAGAGCCTCAAGGTGGACTGGAAGGAGCTCAGCCGCAGCAAGCGCAGCACGGGTGTGTTGCAGGACAAAGAAGAGCTGACGGTGGTGTACCAGGCGGAGATTACCAATTACAAGCAGGAGCCGGCGCCTCTGCGCATTCTGGAGCCGGCGCCCCGCCCCGCCAGCGATCAGATTGAGGTCAAGCTGATGCAGGCCGTGCCGCCGGTCAGTGAAACCAGTGATGAAGGTTTGCTGACCTGGTATCTGACGGCCCAGCCCTGGGAAAAAAAGACCCTGCAGCTGACCTACCGCATCACCTATCCCAAAGATATGCCGGTGGTGTTTTAAGGCTTCTGGCGCTGCTGATTGGCATTGTTGCGGCCAAACTTGGGCCAGGCGGAGGCGGCCAGCCCCTTGCTCTCGCTGTGAATAGCGTAGAGTTTGAAGCGGCCGCCCCCCACCAGCAGCGTACCGTCAGCCGCGATGGCCGGGCTGGAGGCCATTTCTTCGCCCGTAGGGTAAAACCAGAGATTGCGGCCCTGGGGGTTGATGGCATAGAGATTGCCGTCATAGCTGGCGACATAAATCACGCCGCTGTCCCCCACCAGGGGGGTGGTGCCAATCGCCCCACGGGTGCGAAAGGTCCAGCGGGCGGTGCCTTTGTGAATCGCAAAGACCTCGCCCTGCCCGTTGCCGATATACACTGTGCCATCGGCCCCCAGGGCCGGGCCGCCCCAGGCCGGCGCATCCAGCTTAAAGTACCATTGCCGGCTGCCGTCAGGCCCGACAGCATAGAGATTGCCGTCCTCGGAGCCAATATAGATGGTGCCGTCGGCCCCAATGGCTGGTGAGCTGCCGATTTTGCCCACCGTATGAAAGCGCCATTTGAGTTTGCCGTCAGGGGCCAGGGCATAGAGGCGTGAATCGTGGCTGGGCACGTAGATCGTGCCGTCAGCTGCGATGGCTGCGGAGCCAGCGATCTGGTCCTGGGTTTCGTAGCTCCATTTGAGATTGCCGCGTGAGTCCAGGGCATACAGGCGGCCGTCCCAGCTGCCGGCATAGACCGTGCCATCAGTCGCCAGGGCCGGGCTGGCCGAAACAAAGCCGCGGGTTTTGAACTTCCAGAGCAGCTTGCCGTTGGGGCTGAGGGCGTAAAGATAGTCGTCGTAGCTGCCAAAGTGAATCACGCCCCGGCTGTCGAGGGTGGGGGCCGAAACGATAAACCCTTCGGTGGTATAGGTCCATTTGAGCTTGCCATCGGCACTGAAGGCGTAGAGTTTATTGTCATTGCTGCCGACATAAACCGTGCCATCGGGGGCAATGGCCGGTGCACTGAACACCTGCCTTCCGGTCTGGTAATCCCATTTGAGAGAGCCGGGTACGACCGACTGGCCTGCGGCACTCTGGGCTTCAGCATGCTGCACCGATGGCAGGGGGCCGGCGCTGAGCAACAGACAGAGACTGGTCCAGACAAGCAGGGAGCGTTTCATGGCGTGTACCTCTTTTTTTTATTCAGTATAATAGACGTCAGTCAGCAGTCCGGCGTTCCTTTGGGCGCTAAAACCTGCAAATTGAACCCAAATTGAACCCAAATTTAACGATGAATTGTTTTTTTCTTAAATTTGCTGACGCAGGAATCGCACAAGAGCTGACGATAAGATCAAAAGAACCCATGAACAAGCGTAGAGGATATCTGAACCATGAGCAACCTGAACGTCACCAGAACCACCCCTTATGAAAGCCTGCTGAATACCAAGCCTGCCAACTTTGTACAGGACAACAAAGCCCTCAGCGGTGTCGGCCGGTGTGGTGCTCAAACAGGCTGCTGATCACTCTCAGCTGGCCGGTGCGGCGATCAAAAAAGGCCTGGTGCCTGCCGCCGGCCTGGGTGTGGCTGCTGTAGGCGCTGCCATGGTGCATGATGCCCTGACCTCTGACAAAGAACGCAGCGGCTCCGAAAAAGCTTTGCGCGGTGCGGCCGGCACGGCCATGGTGCTGGCCGGGGTTGAAACCGCCGGACGCGCTTATGGCGTTTCTCCTCTGACCGCCGGGGCCAAAGCCCTGGCCAATGTGGTTCCCAAACAGGCTCTGATTGCCACCGCTGCGGCCGCGCCTGGTCTGGCCGCTACGGCCTGGGGTATGGCAGATATCAAAGAAAACGGTGTGGATCTGGGCAATGCGGCTGCCGTGGGTCTGGGCAGTACCCAGGCCGCCTTTTATGGTGTGGCCATTGGCACGGAAAACGCCTCCAAAACCGTGCATACCCTGGGCAGCAAAACCGTCGGTCTGGTCGCTGCGGGCGGCCTCGGATTAGGGGCTTATGCCCTGGGCAAAGAAGCCCTTGAAAACCTCAAAGACGATAACTTAACCAAAGCCGGTCTGTATGGCGGTGGTGCCGCCGTGCTGGGCCTGAGCAGCGCCCATGTGCTGGCCAAAACCCTGGGTGCACCCGGCCTCGAAAAAGTGGCCGAGCTGGTTCTGCGCAAGCCCCTGCTGACCGCCAGTGTGGCCGTACTGGGCGTGACCGCCGGCGCTTACGCGCTCTATAACAAAGACAAATAAACCCCTGCTGCAAAGCAGACAGCGCACCCTTTAACCTGCATTTCTCACAAACAGATCAGTAGATAAAAACTGGCTCCTTTCTGTAGATTAAAGTTATCATATCCAGAAATCGCAGAAAAGGAGCCAGCTGTATGAAGTGTAACCCTGAGACCTGGGAAGTTCAAGGCAAAAATGGAGAGCCGCTGACAGTCAATTTTGAAGGCGGTGCGCTGACTTCGGACGCAGGTCTGCTCCTCCTGAAAGAGGCCGATAGCCGCCTGGGTCTCATATCCCGTCTGGCCGCCTGTTTCACCGACCATCGTGCTGCCGGTTATGTGGACTT
>JACYMC010000203.1 GCA_015272195.1 Candidatus Sericytochromatia bacterium | reverse complement strand
TTTCTGGGTTTGAGTGAGCCAAGCTTAGAGTTGCTTTTTGAGTTGCTTTTTGAGTCACCTGAAGGGGGCTTGGAGGAATTTTTGCTATTGAGGCCCAGCAGCTCTTCGATTTGCCGTAAGCGCTCTTTCAGTGCGGTATTTTCCGCTCTTAAAGCGGCATTCTCAGCTCTGAGTAACGCATTTTCATGCTCAAGCTGTGCCACTTTTTCTTCCAGATAAGCAATGCGTTCTGATTCTGTCATGTCTTTAGATTAAGCCGAGATTTGCGTTTTGGGAAGGGGGCTGAAGGGATACCTTCAGCCCTCAGCGTCTGACGCAGGGGGGCTGAAATGTCGTGACGATCAGCCAGTTGCTGCATCCGATCTTTGACGCCCCGCAAAAGTGCTGTCAGACTGCTGTGCTCCTGCTGCAGCACATGCCAGTGAGCTTGCATTTGCCCCAGCTCAGCCTGCGTCTGGGTCAGTTGTTGACAGGCTTGCTGCAACGCGCGTAAGGGCTCAAAAATAGCCGACTGCAGGTTTTGAAGCTCTGCCTGATGGGCCTTCAGCTGATCACCTGTCAGAGACATGGGCAAGCAGGTCAGAGCCGTTTCTACCTGGGAAGCCGCAGCCTGAACAACAGCCTGCAAATCCTGCGCAGCCAGCATGGCTTTTGACCGGGTCTGTGCCTGTGCCAGGGGCAAGGTCTGAGATTCCAGCTGACGCGTGCTGTCGATCAGGCGCTGACGCAGACGCTGGCCCAGACTGATCGCCTGTTGACCCGCCTGCTACAGTTCCGAAGCCGAGCTGTCTTCAGCAGCCAGCAGGGTATCCAGCACCTGAAGCACCACCTGGGTGTCAACTTCAAGTGCGTCAGGATCAGCCGCCTGCGGAGAGGGGAAGTGCAGCTCCTGCTGAAACTCAAAAGCGGCATGGCGAGTGCCTTCACGCTGGTCATTGGCCTGAAGTACAGCAGCCGAAGAGCCCGCAGCTGAATCAGCGACAGATTCAGCTGTGTTTTTTAAATGTACTTTTTGAAATGTATTTAATTGAATAAAGTGATAGAAAAAAGTTTCAGACATATTGGTTTACCCTTGATTTTTAGTCATTCTATAAAGTCAAGAGCGCGCTTGACTTTCTTATATCCGGTTCAGAACAATCTATAACAAGGTTAAGAATATTTAACCCGTGAGCGTGCTAACATAAACAGCAGCGATTTGTTGTAAAACCAAAGGAGATCCAGACCATGCAAATCATCGTCGGCGCGCAGTGGGGAGATGAAGGCAAAGGCAAAATTGTAGACTATCTCTCTGAACATGCAGACTGGATTGTGCGCTATCAGGGCGGTAATAATGCCGGTCATACGGTGATTGTGGGTGAAGAAACCTTTAAACTGCATCTGGTGCCTTCAGGCATTTGCCGTAACAAGCGCTCCATCCTGGGCAATGGGGTGGTGCTCAACCCCATCGCACTGGTCAATGAACTGGAAGCACTCCATGCCCGGGGATTTCAGACCGAAGGCCGTTTTTTTATTTCTGAGCGGGCCCATCTGATTCTGCATCAGCATCTGGCACAGGATCAGGCTGAAGAAGCCGGGCGCAGCCAAAAGGTCGGCACCACAGGCAAAGGTATTGGTCCGGCCTATATGGCCAAAGTAGCCCGCAGCGGTGTACGGGCCGGCGCCTGGCAGACAGCAGAACTGAACGCTGAAGAACAGGCGGCCATGCAAAAACTGAGGCCTTATCTGGCCAATACAGAGCACTTGCTCCATGAGGCCCTCGAAAAGGGCGAACATATTCTGCTGGAAGGAGCCCAGGGCACTTTTCTGGATATTGACCACGGCACCTACCCGTTTGTCACCTCTTCCAACTGCAGCAGCGGAGGGGCTTGCACCGGATCTGGACTGCCGCCCACAGCCGTTCGCAGTGTCACAGGGATTCTCAAAGCCTATACCACGCGGGTCGGCAACGGGCCTTTTCCAACCGAACTGACAGACGACACCGGCACTTATCTTCAGCAACAGGGACACGAATTCGGCACCACAACAGGCCGCATCCGGCGCTGTGGCTGGCTGGACCTGGTGATGGCCAATTACGCCCGGCGTATCAACGGCATCACCGAATGGGCCATCACCAAACTGGATGTACTTTCGGGACTGGAGCAGATTCAGGTCTGCACCGCTTACCAACACCAGGGGCAAACCCTGGCGGGCTACCCCAGTCAGCTGCAGACCCTTGAGAACCTCACACCGATCTACACCAGCCTGCCTGGCTGGAGCGAGTCTCTGGCCGAATGCCGCCAGCTCAGTGATCTGCCAGCCAATGCCCGCCACTATCTGAATTTTATTGCCGAACAGACCCACACACCCATTGCCTACGTTTCAGTAGGCCCTGAGCGCAATCAGACGCTGATGCCCTGAATCCGGGATTTTCTCAGGCAAAAAGGCGTTTGGAGCCAAAACCTGGTGTATCTTTTACTGCGGCAAAATGTTAAAATAGCTGTAGATTCCATCTTTAAATTCACAGTGATTATGGAGCCTTTTTAAGTTATGGGTAATATCAGCGCGTCTGGCAACCAGCTTCAAATCCCCAGCCAGCCGGTACAGCAAGCCGGTCAGACAGCCGCCCAAAAAGCGGAATCCAAAAGCACCCTCGAAAAATTTGGTGACACTGAACTGGGCCAGTTTTACCAGGACAGCCCGGTATTGTCCGGTGTGGCAACCGGCGTCACCGGCCTGGGCGTCATTGGCCTGGGCCTGAGGTATGACGGACTGGGTGAAATGCTCTTTAACCGGGCAACAGGCGGTGTGCTGGCCCTGGGTATCGGCGGCGTTCTGGCTGAAGACGGCATCAAGGATCTGCGCGAGGGCAAGCAACTGGCCGGCAGCGTCAAAACCGGTGTTGGTGCGCTGGGCGTGCTGGGGGGTGCTGAACTGCTCACCAAAGTGCCCGTGCTGAGCAAGCCCGTCAATATTTTGTTTAAAAATGGCTATGCCACCGGCGGCGGTGCCGTCGGCCTGGGTTCAGCAGCCTTGCTGAAAAGTGGCGTCGACGATATCCGCGAAGGTAATCAACTGGTGGGTGGACTCAAAGCAGCCACCGGTGTGGTCGGCGCCCTGGGGGCCACTGAGCTGATCGGCCGCCAGTTTGATAAAAGTCTGATCATTGAACCCGCCGTCAAGTTCGCGTCATCCAAAGGCGCACAGGGCGCTGGTGCTGTACTGGGCAGCGTCGCGGGCGCCGGCCTGGTCGTCGACGGCGCCCGCCGGCTGGCCGAAAACGGCAGTTTTGTCAATGACGCCGTCGGCGTGGCAGAAGTCGCCGGCGGTGCCCTGCTGGCAAGCGGTGCGACCACCCTGGGCGGCATGGCACTGGGCTCTGAAACCCTGAGCGCTGTTTTGCCCAAAACCGCCAAGCACATTGGTACCGCCGCACTGGTGGGTACAAGTTATGTCCTGGGCAAAGAAACCGTGAAGAACGTCTCAGAAAACGGCCTGACCTACCTGAACGTGGCAGCCGGAACAGGCGCAGCCCTGTCAGCCCTGGGTGCTGCTGAAAATCTGGGCTTCAGCTCAGCCTTTACCAAAGGTGGACAATATGCAGCAGCAGCTGGTGTGGGCCTGGCATCTGGCCTGCTGGCCAAAGGCGCTTACGAGGATCTGAAGCAGGGTGACTATGGCGAAGGTGCACTCAAAGGCTTTGGTGCCCTGGTTGGCGGTGGCGCCGCTCTGGCCCTGGCTGACGTGCCTGGCATCCGCAATGTGGGTGAAGCCGTTCTGAAGCACGCCTGGGATGATGTGATCGCGCCGGCCGGTACTTTTGCCGTAAAAAATCCCTTTGTCTCCATTCCGCTGGCCGTGGGCGGGGCCTATGCCGCTTACAAATTAACCCAGCAAGACAAAGAAGCCACCAACGCCGCACTCCAGAAGGCTGCGGCCGAAGGCGGCACGCCGGTCGTCGAAGCAGCCAAAAAGGAAGTCGCAGCACCTCCTGCCAAAGACTGAGCCCAAACCCGCCGGGTATGCTGACGCATATCCGGCATCGCTTTAAGCAAAACAGAAAGCGCCACGCATAACTGCGTAGCGCTTTACTTTAAAAGCTTTGAATGCAGCAGGCTGACGGCAGCCTGGGCTCAGCGTCGACCCGCCAGTAACTGCTGGGGGCTCAAAAGGCCTGCTGCCGGATAGGTCTGACTGATAGGGTAACCGACTGTGCTGGAAGCCGCTGTACCGTGCACCATGGGCAGGCCAATACCAAAGCCGGAACCAGGGCCGGGCTGGGGTGCCACAGGGGTGACAGGCGCCACAGGCGCTGGCTGACTGGGTTCGGGTGTATTGACAGGTGTATCTGCACCAGGCCAGTTGAGTGCCTGGCCTCCATTTAAAGGGGAACTGCCTTCTTCTGTAATGCTGGCGATAGAGGCCAGATCTTTCTGGGTTTCTTTGGCTTCAAGCGCGCCTTTGATGGCACCATAGCCGCCCATAATGGCCAGTCCTACCCCGCCTGAAATAGCGGCGATCTTAAGGCCCCCCACTACACTGCCTTTCAGCGCATCAATGATCCACTGACCGGCGCCGGCGCCAGAGGCCAGGCCCATGGAAGCCCCAATGGCGCCCCCCTGGGCACTGCGCCAGAAATGATAGACGCCCATACCGGCGATACCAATACCACCAGCAACGGCAACCGTGGGCTGAACTGTCGTGATCAGATTGCTGACAGCGGTACGTACGGCGTTCATACCAGTTTTAATTTCTTCTACGGCCCCTTTGCGCATGCCTTCCCAGACGCTGTTGACTTCATCGTCGTAGGCAATCACATCAGCTTTGATGCCCTGATGCATTACAGCGGGAATGGCGTTCTTTTTAAGGCCAGAGAGATTGAGAGAGTCACCGTAAGCCACATAGGCCCGGCCGTTGGAAGTAAAAAAGATTTCATCGAGGCCGTTATTTTTGGTGCGCTGAACGGCCTGCTCAACGGTAATACCCGGACGCAACGGACGGATGCCCTGTACAGAGATCTGCTGTCCGTTAATCGTCAACGTCATGCTGCTTACCCTTCTTTTCTTATGATGAAATCTATTGGCTCTGGGATCATTATAGTTATGAAGAAGTAAAGCTTGCTTAAAAAAATGTTAAATTCGATCATTTTTGAAGACCTGACGCCGCGCACAGGACTGCACATCTTATTGAATACGCCTATCAAAGCCATCCGGACAAACGATTTTACAGCAGACTATAAAAGGGTTTAGAATAAAACAGGTGCAAGTCTGATCCAGCCCAGGTGCAAGCAGCAGCTGATCCAGACCCAAATCTTGTTTGATCAGGATCAATGCACGATTGAATCAGGGCATGTTAACCTGTATTTAGAATGAATATGTACGCCGTCTGTGCACACAGCATTCTCAGACAACCTGACCGCCAGGTTCCATTAACGTCATACACCTACATATAAGAGGGAGATCCGTGCAACTCGTTCTCGTCGGAGCCAATTACAAAAGCGCTGGCCTGGATACCCGTGAATTGCTGACCTTTAGCAAGGTACAGCTCAGCGCGCTTCTGGACACCCTGTCCGAAACCGCCGTTATCGAAGAAGCGCTCGTCATGTCAACCTGCAACCGCAGCGAAGTTTACGTCATCAGCCGCCACCCCGAAGCCGCGCGGCAGCTGATTCTTGACGCCATCAGCGAACTGGCCGGTGTGCCTGAAAACACACTCGAAACCTTGCTCTATACCTATTATAATAAATTTGCGGCAACCCATCTCTTTGATGTTGCCTGCGGCCTGGACTCCATGGTGCTGGGTGAAGACGAAATTCTGCGCCAGGTCAAAACAGCCCTGGATATCGCCCAGCTGAGCCATAGCAGTGGCCCCATTCTGAACCAGCTGTTCCGGGCGGCTGTCACGGCCGGCAAACGGGTGCGTTCAGAAACGGCCATCAATCAGGGCTGCACCTCACTGAGTGCCGTCGCCGCGCGCTTACTGCGCCGGCATCTTGAGCAGAAACCCGCTCACCTGCTGATTGTGGGCGCCGGGCAGATGGCCCGCACGCTGATCCGCAATCTCGAAGACACAGATATTCAGATTTCACTGGCCAACCGCACCCGCAGCAATGCAGAAGCCCTGGCTGAAAGCAGCAAGCAGGCGATTCAGCTGCTGAATCTTGATCAGCTGGCCAGCATCCTGCCACAGGTTCAGGCCGTGGTCACCTGTACTGCACTGCCGGACTTTCTGATCACGCCCGATTTTCTGCCCAACCAGGCCCTGATGATGATCGATCTGGCCGTTCCACGCAATATCGATCCTGGCGTCACACAACAACCCGGCATCACACTCTATGATGTTGACAGCCTGCAAAATCAGGTTGAAGACAGTCTGCTGCGACGTGAGCAGAATATCGGTCAGGCCCAGAGCATTATCGGCGAAGAGGCCACCCGCTTCCTGGACTGGCTGCATCAGCGTGAGATGGCCCCCACCATTCGCGGACTTTACAGTACCTTTGAAGATATCCGTCAGCGCGAAACCACAAGGGCCCTGCAAAAATGTAAAGAGCCTCTGACAGCTGAACACGAAGCCCTGATTCAGCAGATCACACGCGCCATTACCCAGAAGATCCTGCACTATCCGGTGGTTCGTCTGAAAAACGCCGACGCCCAGACACAGCAAATCTATCATGAAGTGCTGAGCGAACTCTTTGGCCTGAATGCAGAAGACGAAATCGACCGCTATGTACAGTTCCGTAAAATCAGCCAGCCCCTTCCCGTCATTCCATCATGAAAAAGCTCATCCTGGGCACGCGTGGCAGCCCGCTGGCCCGCTGGCAGACCGAACAGGTCCTGCATGCCCTGCACCAGCAACGCCCCGATCTGAGTCTCGAAGTCAAAGTGATTGCCACCAAAGGCGATCAGATTCTGGACATGCCACTGCACGCCATTGGCGACAAGGGACTCTTTACCAAAGAGCTTGAAAACGCCCTCTACGACAAAAGTATTGATCTGGCCGTTCACAGTCTGAAAGATCTGCCCACCACCCTGCCAGCAGGCCTCGAAATCGGCGCCATTCTGGAACGCCATGCGCCCCAGGATGTTCTGGTCAGCCGGAACCATCAGCCCCTGGATGAACTGCCAAAGTCTGCGCTGATCGGTACAGGCAGCCTGCGCCGCCGCAACCAGCTGATGCAGCACCGCAGCGATCTGCGGTTTGCCGATCTGCGCGGCAATATCCAAACCCGTCTCAGCAAGCTGGATCGGGGGGATTTTGATGCCATTATTATGGCAAGAGCTGCACTGGAGCGGATGGGCCTGCACCAGCGCATCAGCATGATTTTACCCCCCAGCCTGATGCTGCCAGCCGTGGGTCAGGGTGCCATTGCCGTAGAAATCCGCCATGATGATGCCCAGACACAGGCCTGGCTGCAATGCATTCATCATCTTCCCAGCGCAACCGTCAGTCAGGCAGAGCGGGCCTTTTTAAAACAAATGGGCGGAGGATGCGAAAAGCCTATTGCCGCCTATGGTCTGCTCGAAGCAGAGCAACTGACCCTGTATGGTTATCTTTCCAGCGTGGATGGCCAACATTTTTTACACGATCAGCTCAAAGGCCCGGCAACTGAAGCCCAACAGCTTGGCATCACCCTGGCCAATCAGATGCTCGCCGCCGGTGGACGTGCGATTCTGTTACAATAAGCACGGCTGGCAGCTGTAAACTGCCCGCGCAATTGTAAAACAGGAGCACATCATGAAAAAATATCGGGTCGGCATTCTGGGTGCCACAGGACTGGTTGGCAAAGAAATTGTCAACACACTCTATCAAAGACGCTTCCCGGTATCTGAACTGATTCCCCTGGCATCAGCCCGTTCTGCCGGCACCATTCAGACCTTTGGTCATGAGAGTCTGACCGTGCGCCAGGCAGAGCCCGACGCCTTTGAAGGCATGGATATTGTCTTTGCCTCTGCCGGGAGCAGCGTGAGCAAAGTCCTGGCTCATGAAGCCATCAAGCGGGGGTGTATCGTCATTGACAACACCAGCGTCTTTCGCATGGATGATACCGTCCCCCTGGTTGTGCCTGAAGTCAACAGTCACGCCCTGCAAAAGCATCGGGGACTGATTGCCAACCCCAATTGCTCCACAGCCCAGCTGGTGGTGGCCTTAAAACCGCTGCACGACGCTTTTGGCATTCGCCGGGTTGTGGTTTCGACCTATCAGGCCGTATCAGGCGCCGGCAACCGGGCCGTAGAAGAGCTTTATATGCAAAGCGAACAGGTGCTGGCCGGTCAGGAAGCAGCCCCCCAGGTGCTGCCCCAGCAAATTGCTTTTAACCTGATCCCGTTTATCGGTAACTTTCTGGATAACGGCTATACCGACGAAGAAATGAAAATGACCAATGAAGTCCAGAAAATCATGGAGGCCCATATTCCCACCGTGGCCACCTGTATCCGGGTGCCTGTCGCCAATGGGCACTCTGAATCGGTCAACATTGAATTTGGCCGGGTCGTCAGCCCTGATGCAGCCCGTGAAGTCCTGACCAAAGCCCCAGGTCTGGTGGTTCAGGATGACCCCCAGCATCAGATTTTTCCCAGCCCACAGGCCATCAGCGGCAATGATCCCGTTTATGTTGGCCGTATCCGGCAGGACGTCTCACATCCCCAGGCACTGAATCTGTGGGTGGTGGGCGACAATCTGCGAAAGGGTGCTGCCTTGAACGCCATTCAGATTGCAGAAAGTCTGATTGCTCAGGGGCTGCTGTAACACGCTGATGATTCTGACCAATATTGAAAGCGTACCTGGCCGTGAAATTCTCAGACAGCTGGGTCTGGTCAATGGCAGCACAGTCAGAGCCAAGCATCTGGGGCGCGATATGCTTTCAGGGCTCAAAAACCTGGTCGGTGGTGAACTGGTCGCGTATACCGAGCTGATGCAGGAAGCCCGTGAAGAAGCCACCAGCCGCATGATTGAACAGGCCCGCAAACTTCAGGCTGACGCCGTGGTCAACGTGCGTTACAGTACATCTTCTGTGGCGCAGGGTGCTGCTGAGATCTACGTTTACGGAACCGCTGTACAGCTGCGCTGATGTCAGTCTCACTGTATTTGCTGGGCGCATTTGCGCTCTTGCTGCTTTGCATCAGTGGCCCGGGCGGACAACTGATGGCCGCCCTGATTCTGCTCGGTTTCTGGCTGGGCCGTCAAGCTGAGCAAGCCCACCTTATCTCTCTGGAGACCAACGAAGCCCAATACCAGGATCTTGTATTGAGTAACAGCAAAGCCCTGCCCGTATCAGCACAGCAGCCGGCACACAGCGAGCTGATCAGCGCCAGTGTGGTCATTGCGTCTGATGCCTTTAAAAACTTTCTGGCCACCCTGATCAGTATTCTGGGTGGGCGCATTGATGTCTATGAGGCCCTGCGTGAACGAGCCCGTCGCGAAGCCCTGCTGCGTCTGCGGGCAGCGGCCGCAGCCCGCGGGGCACAGTGTGTGATCAATGTGCGCATTGAAACCCATGATATCAGCCTCAGCAGTGTCGAAGCCTTTGCCTATGGCACAGCGCTTCGTTATCACACGCCTGGCGTCTGAGCACCTGCCATGCAGGTGCTGACACGCTACCTGATACGCACCCTGTTGCCCCCCTTTGGCTTTGCCCTGTTTGCTTTGTCCTGTCTGATGAGCACGGGTTTTGTACTTTTTGGTCTGATTGAAGAATCAGCCCGCTTTGAATACAGCCTGGGTCTGATGCTGCAGATTGTCTGGCTCAGGCTGCCCGAAATGCTCGGCTATACCCTGCCTATGGCCATGCTGATGGGGACCCTGCTGGCTGTCTCCCGACTGTCAGATGATCATGAGGTCCTGGCATTGCGCAGCAGTGGTATGAGTCTCTGGCAAATGCTCTGGCCCCTGCTGGCTTTTAGCCTGTTGATCACTGGCCTGGCCCTGGGACTCAAAGAATGGGTGGCAGCGCCTGCCACCTGGCAGGCACGACAATTGCTGCATGCGGCGCAGCATGACGACATCAAACTGGCGCGTCATCAGCGTCATCTGCTGATGAAAGAAATGGGGCCAGAAGGTCTCCGCAGTCTGATCTATGCCGCAAATGCCAGCGGACAAAACCTGGAGCAGGTTGTCATTCAGCGATTTGAACAGCAAACCCTACAGACCGTGATTCAGGCGCGCCAGGCTCATTTTGAAGGGCAAACCTGGCGTTTTTATGACGGACATATGCTGCAACTGAATCATAATGCACCAGCGAGCGTACACTTCAAAACCTATATACTGCCGCTGCCAGACACCATAACAACACTGCTCAATGAGGCCCGCGGGCCTGAAGAAATGAACCAGCAGGAACTGGCTGCTTTTATTAAAACGTTGGATGCCAGTGGACAGGATACCCGTGCTCTGAAGCTTCGCTGGCATCAAAAATGGGCGCTGCCCATGACAGCGCCCGTCTTTTGTCTCTGGGGTGCAGGCATGGGTTTACGCAGTCTACGTGGCGCAGGCCAGGGACTGGGGATAACCCTGCTGCTTATTTTGAT
Source organism: Candidatus Sericytochromatia bacterium (assembly GCA_015272195.1). GTDB lineage: Bacteria > Cyanobacteriota > Sericytochromatia > UBA7694 > UBA7694 > JACYMC01. Next base: position 31,996 of record JACYMC010000203.1, on the reverse strand, counting down.
CTATTATTTGCTGATGAGCATTGGCACCGCCCTGGGAGACCGCGGAGAGCTGCCGCCCTGGCTGGGGGCCTGGAGCCCCGTTCTGATCAGCAGCATGCTTGGGCTGGGGCTGATCAGCTGGCGCAATCAGCATTAAAAAACAGCCGAAGTCAACGCCAGCGCTTTAAGCCATCATTTTGCACACAGCCTGCCGCCAGCGACTGCAGCGACTGTTCAGCCTGGGCCTGACTGGCATCCAGACAGGCTTTAAGTGCCTTTACCCAGGGCTGGTACTCTCTAACTGAGCGAATCGGTGCTTTAAAAACCTGTGCCTGACGCAAATGGACCAGCAAAGCATAGGCGGTGGCTGATTTTAAGGAGGGCGATGCGGTGTGCCACTGGCTCAGGTCAGCCTGCTCCAGGGTGACCGGCCCTGCAGCAGCTCCTGGAGATGCCACAGCAGGGCTGGCTGCTTGCTGTGGCTGATTGAAAAGCAGCATAGAGGCCATCAGGGCAAAGCTCAAGACACTGGACAACAGCAAAAAACGCTCAGCCGCCGAGCGCACCGCTGTAACAAATCGCAGTAAGAAGCCAGAAGCCAGCAGCAAAATAGCGGCCAGCAGCAGAAAACTCACCGGAAAACGTTGATCAGATCATCCCAGGCCGAAATAAAGACCTTCATGGCTGAAGCTGTGGACGTAAAGTTACGCTGCAGAAAAGACAGCGCCCCCGTACTGGGAATCATCGAGCTGTTGGACTGCTCCAGTGTCTGAGGTTGCAGGCTGCCAAAGTCAGGGTCATCGGGTGCGCCCAGTCTGGGAAGCCCACCAGGAGCTGCCACGTCAGTGGCCTGATAAATTTCGCCCCCGTAGATACCAGGAACAAGGCCCTGGGGGTTTTCAAAGAGGGCCAGTGCAATCTGGTTGCCGCGCTTCAGCCCACGGGTCTCGTTGATCACAAAACCCGTACGGTCAAAGGTGATCTGATCGCCCAGCTCGCCCAGATTAGATGTAAAAAAAGTGTCCGGGCCGATATTTTGCTCATTGATATAACCGGCAACTTTCAGCTCAGCGAGCTTGGCCGTGATCTGGGCCGTGGTCACACCAGGATCGTCCAGCGCCGTTTCGATTTCCGTCAGATCCTGACGGCCATCCTGCTCCAGAATGTTTAAGATCCGGTCTCCCAGCTCATCGGTGACCGGATTGACTTTAATTGAGGTTTTTTCAAGCTCACCGGTTTTGGGATCGAAGCTGCCAACCCAGAGGCCGTCTTTGTTAACCAGATGGCCTGCGGTATCAAAATGAAAGTCACCCCGACGGGTAAAAAAGAGTTCATTTTTGTTATTAAATAACACAAAGAAACCTGGCCCATTGATGGCCAGATCGGTGGTGAACTGGGTACGCGCCAGCGGGCCTGGGCTAAAATCAACCGCTGTGGCTGACAGCGAAGTGCCCGGACCCGCAAGGTTAAAACCACCGGTATCAGTAGCCACATCGCCTTTTAAGGTGCCACGCACAGCCTGAGCGCCCGGAATCTGACTGCGGATCAAATTGCCTGCTTCAATATTGATCAGTTGTTGATTGGCTTTCAGGGCTTGCTGAATACCTGTAATGCCACTTGATCCGGTCATAACGCCTTACCTCCAGATATGGTTCCACTTGTTAATCTTATCGTCAGTAAGCTGAAGCGTATGACGCAGCGCAACAAAAAATTGATGCACTCTTAAAGAAAGAAAAACATAAAAACAGGCCTTAAAGGCCTGTATAATTTTTAATTAAGAAAAAGCAGCTATTTGGAAAACAACCACTCCCAGAAGTCCTGCTTCTTTTTTTTCTCTTTTTCTTTTTTCTTTTTCTTTTGCTCTTTTTTAAGTTGCTGGCGGGATTTTTCGAGCTCTGAGTTAGGCAAAATCGTACTCATGGCATTATAACGCTCGCCTTTGGAGAGCAACATGCCGTCTTTACCATAAGCGGTCTGGTGAATCGTCTGTTCGAGCTGAGGCGTGACCTTCAGGTTGGTACTGTCCTTCTGGATCTGAGAACCCATTTGCTTGGCCAGCTCGGCCTTCATGGGGCCTGAATCAGAGATTGGAACCAGTGTCATCGCTTAATCCTCCCTTATGCGCGGCTGTGAGTCTGGATGGCGTCCAGCAGTTTCACCACATTATTGGACCAGTAAGGGTCTTGCTTTAACTCACCCATGACGTGCTGAATGAGATTCTGGTTGGAGGCCAGTTTTTCAGGAAACTCTTTACGCAAGATCTCCTGGACCACCACCGGGAAGACCACATCTTTTTCAGTATTACTATACCCATCCTGAGTAAAATTATAGCTGAAGGTCCGATCTTTTTCACCTGATTTTCGCAAAATAAAAGAGAGAGATATATCTCCCTCTTTCAAATAAACCGAATAACGCTTTAAAATTTCTGTAACTTGCTGGACGATGGCATCTTTTCCACTGTCAAGGTTGATGACAATGGCATTGTTCTCGCTCAAGTCAGCAGGCCCCCTTATGCGGCTTCCTGGAACATTTTTTTGACCAGCTCTTCAGCCATTTTTTCGATGGTTTTGTCAGCCCGCTCTTCAGGAGAGAGTTTGGTGCTGGCTTTCAGGAGCGCATCGGTGTGCTCGGTTTTGGGGAGGGGTGCAGCAGCATCAACACCAAGGCTGATCGTGGGAGCGACCGCACCAGAAATTTTACCAAGGTCTTTGGTGGGCTCAAAGCTGTCGCCTTTGCTGTCTGGTTTGGCAGCTTTGGCAGCACCTGCAGCGGCACCTGCAGCGGCAGCTTTGCCGGCCTTGCCTGCTTTGCCAATGCTGGGCAGATCAAAGTGGTTTTTACTTGGTAAACGGTTGATACTCATTTTTGTCCTCCGCACGTTTGTGGCGTGTTTTGCGTTATCTGGTTTAAAGCGTGTTCGAATTGGTTAACGTCAGGTTAACGACGTTAATCTTTACATAATATGTATAGCCCTGCCCGCCAAAAAACTTGCTGCAAAAAACGATGATTTAACCTTTATTTTCAAAAGCAGCTATTCTTTAATCTGAACTAAATACACTTAATAATCCAGCAAAAGCAGGCTATTAAAGGGCTTGAAAGAAAAGACGCCGTATTCAAGCCTTTTGACAGCCCCTCTGGACAAAGCGATCTGCCTGTGATAAAAGCACCGCTTTGGGGTATATACAGAGCAGCGATCTGAATCAAAAGGAGCCCGCCCTATGATACGTCCTCACCTGCCGGGGCCTTCTGGCCTCTCCCCCACCGAGCCCGCACCAGCGCCACAGATGAGCATGCACAGCAGCGCCCCAACACCTGAAGCCGACACAGATACAGCAGCCAGCCTTAACACCGCAGACCAGGCCCAGACCCAGACACCGGCTGCCCATGGCAGCGCAGCCAATCTTCTCAGCTTTGAGAGCCCGTCTCCTGAAACCAGCACTGAGCCCCCGGACGAGGCTGCGCAAATGGCGCAGCTGCAAACCCGCGTCAGAGAGCTTGGTCCTGAAGCCAGCTCAGACCCGGACGTACAGGCACTGCTTGAAGCCGTGCGCCAGCAGGAAGATCAGCACATTAAAGCTTTACTACAGATGATGCAGGAATCGCTCGACCGGGCCCGCGAAATGCAGGAAGAAAACAAGCGGTACTTTTATGCTGAAACCCTGCCAAAAATGCAGGCGCTTGAGGCCAGCCTGCAGCAGGAAAGCCAACAGGCAGAGGCCGCACTGAACAGCGTACATCAGCGTCAGGATCAGACTGCCGGAGCCCTGGTACAGGCCCTGCAGAACCAGCTCAGCCAGGCACCACCAGGACCAGACCCGGTGGCTCAGGCTCTGCGCACCCGGCTCAATCTGATTGCGCAGCGCCTCAGTCTGCTCTGAGCGCAGGCCCTGGCGACAGCCTTTAAAGCTGCTGGGTAAAACGAATCCAGTGCAGGCCATCGGTATTCTGGCCATTAAGATAAAGGCCCCAGTGCAGATGAGGTCCCGTCGAGCGCCCGCTGGAGCCAATCAGGCCCAGCGCTTCGCCTTTGCGGATGAGCTGACCGGGCTGGACCAGAACTTTGCTGAGATGGATGTAGACCGAGGTCACCCCCAGGCCGTGGTCCAGAAAAACCGTATTGCCATTGGCATTGTATTTCGAAAAATAACGGGCCAACACAACCCGGCCATCAGCCGGGGCCTTAACCGGATAGCCCATGGGACTGGCAAAATCTACCCCACCGTGATAACCGTTGTATTTGCCGTTTAAATAACGGCGGGTGCCATAGACAGCCGACACGCGATGGGGAACAGGCACAGCAAAAGCACTTTGCCAAAGCCTGTCAGGGCTGCGGGATGCTCTGGCCGTGTCCATTTCCTGACGCTCAGCCTGCACCACGGCTTCCTGTTCCGGGGTCAGCGGCGGCGAGGGGAAGCGGATATGCTGGGTATAAAACGAACCGGGGTAAACCTCTATCTTTTGACTGGCCAGGGTCTGACCGGTCTCATCCAGAATGCGCAAGGTATATCCTCCCGGTTTCTGGTCTGCTGGCAGACCCACAAAGCCCTGATAAGCTTCTGCCTCTTCAAACAGCGTGTGCGTCTGACCTGCCACCTGTACCCGAAAAGGGCCTGCTTGCTCAGCGCGAAAGCGCACCTGAAGCGCCTGGCCCTGGCGTAGCTCAGCTCCGCGCACATCCAGCTCTGCCGCACGGGCTGAAAGCCGTGTCAGGAACAACAGACAGATACCGGTCATCAAGATCAGGGGTTTATTCATATGCCTTTGCTCCCTTTATTTTGCATATTGTTTTTACGGGCTTCACGCTCAGCCACACGCTCCAGCAGCAAGCCTTTTTCTTCGGCCCGCCAGATTTTTTCCTGGGTACTGCTTTCTTTGAGTTCTTCCAGTACCTGAATATTGATATCTTCAACCAGCTGCTGAATTCGGGGATCCAGCGATAACCGAATACTGAGGTTCAGAATATCATCAATGGCTTCGGCCAGAATGCCCTGGAGTTCCGGCTCAGCAAGCTTTTGCTGCAGCGCCGCCAAAAAGGTTTCAAGCGTCTGTTCGGTCATCTGGGCCACCCGCTGGGTGTTAAGCGCCTGCTCCAGCACCGGGCGCATCAGGGGCAGGCTGGCTACCTGCTGATAATCGTCGGTGGAGCGCACAGCCTGTACCAGCAAGCCCGCCATCAGATCCACCAGTTCGCTCTGGTGTGCTTTCAGACTGGGCAGCTCAATTTTTTGCAGGCTGTTGAGCAGAATATCGCGGATTTCCTGTCGGTGAGCCTGCAGGGTTTCTTCGAGCAAATCGCGGTTGCCCCCCAGACGGGTTTTGGCCTGAATATTGCTGAGGATATTAATGGCCACCTGATCCGAGATTTCTTCCATAATGATCTTCTGATACTTCATGATGCGCCTGTAGATCCAGGTGTTCTGAAGCAGAATAATATCGCTGCGCACCAGCCGGTAATAGACCGCCAGGATACGCAACAGGCGCAGGGCCCGCAATTGCTGCAGAGGAATACAGCTAACCAGATCGTACCAGTGGTAAAGCGGGTAGAGCACGCGCTGCTCACGGCCCAGACGCCGGATGGCCAGCAGCCAGGAAATCAAAAACTCCAGCAAAAAGATGCCAATAAAAAACAAATCGATATAAATAAAATAGTCCAGCGGTCGGCCGTTAAAACCAATGGCCCGCCAGTAGTTAACGCGCAGATGGGGAGCGATCTGCTTTTCAAAAAAAGCCGATGAAGCGCTGGCATCCTGACAGGCTGATTTCCAAAAGGCCTCAAAAGCCTGGGTCGAACTGTTCTGAACCCCCGTATACTCCCGCACATTGGCCTTGATCAGCTGCAGTTTGCCCGAAAGACCCGCCCGTGCAAAAGGATCCTCGGCGATCATCTGGGCCGAAAGCTGACTCAGATTATGGGCCTGCAAGCTGCCGCTCGGCAACGGTGCGCTGCGACACTGCGCAAAAAAGGCTTCCGCCTGCTGCAGATAGTTTTCGGTAAAGCGATGCGGTTCGGTCCCTTTTAGGACATCATAGCGCTGCACCAGCTGGGGCCAGTGGGTCAGATAGGTGGGTCGCAATTTGAAATATGTGGTATCAAACAGCAAAAGCAACAGGTGTACAAGGGCCAGGGCCAGCATGCTGAGGTCCAGCATCAGATAAGGGACCCGGCGCTGACGAATCGCCTCCCAATTGATCATGCCCTGCAGCAAAAGCGCCTCCTTACCCTGTGTTTGGCTTAGATGGCAGTGTAACACAGCCATCTGAAGATATTTTTGCTGACTTTCTGGGTATATTCAGAACATCAGCACGTGATGATATGGCATTTGAGTCAGGAGTACACAAAATATGACACAGATCGGTCCCCGTTTCAGCACCCAGGACAACCTTCAGCAGGTGCGCCATAACCGTCAGGATAACAAAGTCAACTTAAGTCAGCCCCAGGGCGTGGCGGGCAGCACCGCGGTCGAAGATCTACAGGGGGCACTCAACACCCAGAGCAACGAGGTTCTGATCGCCACCGATATTCAGCAAAACGGTCAGGTCCAGTATATGGTGCTCACGCGGGCCGAAGCCGAGAGCCTGCTCAGCGAACTGGAAACACTGGCCCAGAACCAGGAAAGCATCGAGCTGAGTGATATTCAGTTTCCTGCATCCGTACGCCAGCGGCATGGTTCTGAGACCTCCAATCAGAATGCCCAGTTGGTGCAGAATCTCTACCAGGACAAAAGCACCTTTAATCTCAAGCTGGGGCCCGCCGAACTCAAAAACAACGCCATTCATCTCAACCGGCACTACGAAAAACGCCTGGGGCAGGTCAACCAGAATCTGCAGCAACTCGACACCCAGCTGCAAAATGTGCAAAGCCAGATTGAGCAGCTGGAAACAAGCGGCGAAAACCCGGCCGAGCTGCAACAGCTCAAGCAGGAACAACAGCTCCTGCAAGGCCTCAAAGGTCTGCTCACAAGCCAGCAAAGCATTTTGCAACAGCAAAGCCAGATTGGCTACACCTGGAACAAACAGCCCACCCCGCCGGAGCAGCTGACACAACTGGAGCAGCTGGCAGAACAACTGCAGACCCAGGTAGGCGAAATGCAAACCCTGCTGCAAAACAACCCGGTAAGCGATCCCCGGCTGGGGGCTCAGCTTCAGATGCTGACAGAGCAGGCCGGCACCATGGGACAGCACCTGGCTGACTGTGTCAACTACTGTCAGGATCCTGAGATGAGCAGCGCCCGGACCGTGGTAGACAAAGAGCTGAACCTGAACGCCGTAATGCGCGACTACGAAAACACCCTCGATTTGATTGGGGCTGGCCGCCGGGTGGCGCCCAATGGCTTTCCTCCTGAAACGCCTGATTTGCAGGGATTCAAAAACAGCACCCTGAATGATCAGTCTTATAGCCAGGCCTATCAGCGTGTCTTCAGCAGCTGGAACCAGGAAATCGGTGCCGTGGACTTTGAGCAGATGCTGACGGCACCCGACGGTGAAGCCCAGCTCAGTCAGCTGCGGGCAGAGATGGCAGCCAAAATTGATGCCCAGTTTACGGGCCCTGATGGCTATGTGATTGCCGCCAGCAAAGTGGCCCAGGTCAAAAAACTCTTTGACGATCACATCATGTCAGGACACGCCCTGGCCCTGGCAGCCAGCGCTGGCACACTACCGCGACCCGATGAAAACGAGATTCAGCAGGCCCTGGATGTGACCCGGTTTGGTGAGGCCGCGCTGCCACAGCATCATGTTGCCGTGGCCGACAACACCCGCGTGGTTCAGCCCCTGAATCCGGAGCTGGTAACGCTTTCCGATCCCACGCCATCAGTTCCCCAGCCCACTGAGCTACAGCAACAGACCACCCGGGCAGCCATTAACAATCACACGGCCAAAACCATTTTGCCCACCCTGACCGGAGAAGTGCCCACAGGCTTTGGTAAACCTGCCCAGAACGGTCTCAATCAGGTGCATAACGGCACCCAGCAAACCATTACCCGGACCGAGGAACAGATTCAGAACAATCACTACGCCTTGCGGGATCACTACAAAGTCGGCAACCTGACGCTGGACAGTCTGCCCAGTGAGGTCCGTCTGGATATGGAGCAGGACTTTATTGAAGGTGTTGTACAGGACCAGGATCAGGATCTCAGCATCAGCATGACCCACAAAGACTGGCCGCCGCTGGGCAGTGTGCGTGAAAACATTGGCGACTTTGGACAGGCTTATAATACCGAGCTGCAACAACTGATGGAAAACGCCGAGGTGGGGAGTGATGCCCATACCTTTATGCGCTGCATGCAGGCTCTGGAACTCTACGAAGATCCTGAGTACAGGGATCAGATTGATTACGATCAGCTGATGAATAACATTGCCGACCTGCGGGTCAAGCTGGCCGGGGATTTTGCCGCCTGCGAAAAACGGGCCATGAAAAGTGTATTTGGCAGCCCCCAGCAACAGCAGCAGCGCGCCAACGAACTCAAGCAGCAGATGCTGAGCGAAAACTTTATTCAGCGCCTCTCAGTGCTGCCGCCCACCCAGGCCCAGCAAGAGATCAAGGAGGCCATGAGCCTGCTGCAGATGCTCAATCCTCAGGAAGATCTTGGCGCATTATCCAATCAGCTGCTGACGGGCATGATGATCAATAATCCCGGCCAGATTATGGAGCAACTGCCGCCGGTTGAACAAAAAAATGTGATGTCTCAGACTGAAGAACTCTTTGCCGCGCTGGACCCTGAAACACAGCAAAAAATTCTGCATGAACTGGAAAGTGCTCTGGGCATTGAGTTGCAGGAAGAGCCACCGCCTGATGCCCTCAAGTCAGGCATGAAAGGCACCAATAAAATGGTTGCCAAACACATTCACAACTATGGCAAAGTGCTTAAAGCCCTCGAAAAAGACGCCCAGTTGCTAACCCGCCTCAACAAAGCCGGCGCAACCGGCGCCTTCGGTGGCCTGCTGTCAGCAGCAACCCTGATGTACTCCGGGGTGGGTATGGACAAAGAAAGCATTTCTGGCATGTGCAGCGCCCTCAGCAAGGTGGATGACTGCGGCAAGGTGATCAATACCATCAGCGAGCTCTCCAGTGGCAACCGCTTGCTCAATGTGGGTGCTAACGCGGCCAAGGTTGCTAAATTCATGAAGTTTCTGGGACCTGTAGGCGAGACCATCAGCGCTGTTAGCACGGCACAGGGAGCTTATCAGGACTGGAGTAACGGGGATAATGTGGGGGCGGCATTTAAAGGTCTGGGTGTGGCCGCCAGTGGCACGGCAGCGATTGCCGGCACGTATGCTCTCTGCGTGGCCTCCAGCGGTCCGGCAGCACCTGTTGTGGCCCTGGTGGGCGGCATTGTGGCCCTGGCGGCCTGGGGTCTGGACGAGTGGCTGGGTGAATCAGAGCAGGAAACCATCATTCGCCAAGCCGGCTGTGAAAAAGAACCGCCTCCGAGCCCACCTGACGCCGAGCGGGAGTGGGAGCACATTCAGAACGATCCTTTTTACGGCAACCGGATGAAAATCTAGTCCGCTGAGGGCGCATCAGCAAACAGAGCCGTTGCGGTGGCAGCGTTGACCCAGCCTGTAAGCGGGAGTTTCAGGCTGCCCTGCCAGCGGCGTACAATCGCCTGGGTTGCCGCATCGTATACACCGGTAATATCCAGTGCTTCACCCAGCTCGCGCAGACGCAGCTGTAAAAGCTCCACTTCAGGCCCTTCGCTGACTTTATTGCCCGAACTGCCGGCTGGCCCAAGCTCTGAACGGATCTGATCCGGCAGCAAACTGCGCAGCACCGCTTCAAAATCAGCTGCTGTAGTCAGGCGCAGCAGTTGTTCACACCATGCCAGCACCACCGCAGGAACAGACCAGTTGCGCACCTCGCAGTATCTGGCAAAGATATCTCTGAGCCCCTCTAAATCGAGCTGCGACTGAAAGCGCTGCTGAAAGGCCTGATTCAGCAAGACCCGTGTTGCATCATCTGTCTGACCGGTCACCGCCAGGCCATGGGCCTGCTGATAGGATTTTAAAGCACTGAAGGTCTGCAAATCAAACTGGCCATTGACTTTGAGATCATAGCCTTCACTCAGCAGATAGCGCTGCAGATGTTCCACAGCCTCGCCCTGAAAACAGCTCACCCCCGGATCATCCCGCGTTCCCAGTACGTCTTCGATCACCATGGCCTGGGCAATCGGCTCAGGCGCCTGATAGGCCTCGGGCCGGGCCTGCTCAGCCAGCTGTTGCCAGAAACGCTCACACAGGCGCAGCACCTGCATGCTGAGATCTTCTGAAAAAGCCGTGTCCAGACGGTTTTCCAGATAGTCAAAAATATGTTCTGTCAGCTGGGCTTCCAGTGTTTTAAACCCCAGCATCTGATTAATACGTTCTCTTGTCTGACGATCCACCCGACCGCTGGGCTTCAGGCCATGAGCCTGTTGAAACTGGCGTACGGCCTGGGTGGTGTGTACATCGTAGCGTGCATTGCAAATCACCTGGCCAAAGCCCAGGCGCAAGAGCCCTGTTTGCAAAGCCTTAATTTCAGTGCCCTCTGAGCGCACCCCCTTTTGACCGGCAGCCCCCAGCTCCATCACAGCATCCGACTCAGCCGCTGCTGACTGATCTTCAGACGACGCCTGGATGGCCTGACTCTTTTGGGCTGCCAGCTTCAGCAGGCGCTGTTCCAGCGGCGCCTCCACCGTGCCTGTCAGCTTGAGCTTGTGCTTAAATTGAAGCTTTTGGACTGCCGCAAAGGTGGCCTGATCATACACCCCGGTACAGGGCAAGTCCTCAAAACCCAGCAGCTTCAAGGCTTGCTGCAGTGCTTTGACCCGCTCTCCCCTTGCACAACAGCCCAGACGCTCTGGCCCCAGCGGGGGCAGGCTTGCTGGTCTGGCTTCTGGCGCAAGTGCCGGCGGTGCTACAGGCAGGCGCCTGACAGGCTGGGCAGTTGCAGAGCTTTGAAAACGCACGCGGGGCGGTGGTGTGATTTTTTCGAGCCGGAAGCGCAGCTGGGCCACCCGCAGATTACCAGGATCAATGGCCTCAGCTGTATTTAAAGCCGCCCGGGCCTGTTCAGGCTGACCGCTGGAAAAAGCAAGCCAGGCGAGCCCCAGATAAGGATCTGCCAGCTGAATATCCGGCATTTGCAAAACGTCACGATACAGCGCCAGTGCCCGTTGAATGGCATTCCGCCGCTGTTGCGGCTGACGGGCTTTTTCGAGCCAGAGCTCCGCTTCAGCACATTTTTGCCGGGCTTCGATTTCACGTTGGGACATCACAACCTCTTCAGACATCAGGCAGAAACTGTTTTCAGCATACGTCGCACGGCGCATAAATTCAAGCCAGGCGCGCGCGCCAGAAAAAGCGGGCCGACAAACTGAAAGCTGCCGCCGCAAGGCCGACAATCAAACCACTCCAGAGGCCCACAGCGCCACGCTCCAGATAAAAGCCCAGAAACAGGGCGGAGCCCAGCCCCACAATCCAGTACGCCATAAAACTGATGCACATGGGCACAAAGGTGTCTTTAAAGCCACGCAAGGCTCCCTGTGAGGTTACCTGTAGGGCATCAAAAAGCTGAAACAAGGCTGCCAGTCGCAGCAACAAAACGGTCATATCAACAACCGCCTGGTTTTCGGCTGCCTCCAGATTCAGATAAAAAGCGATCACAAGCCGGGGCGCAAACCAAAACACCAGCCCTGACAGGCTCATGGCACTCATTCCCAGCAGCATGCCGCTGATCCCCGCCTGGCGCGCTGCCGCAGGTACACCCCGACCAAGCGCCTGTCCGACGCGCACCGTGGTGGCATTGGCCACCCCCAGGGCAAACATAAAGGTGAGGGTCGAAATATTCAGCGCCACCTGGTGTGCCGCCAGGGGAACGGTTCCCAGCAAGCCCATTAAAAAGGTCAGGCCGACAAACAGCCAGACTTCGGCCATAATGGTCAGCGCCATGGGCAGCCCCAGACGCAGCAGGCCCAGCAACATCTCGCGGTCTGGCTGTGCAGTCCAGTACAGATAGGGCTTCAGCGCCGGATCCCAGCGCGCAAAAAGCAACAAAGCCATGAGCATCCAGAGGTTGACCAGGGTCGTGGCCCAGCCTGTACCGGCGACACCGAGAGCCGGGAAGCCCAGATTACCAAACATCAGCACCCAGTTCACCAGCACATTGATCACAATGGCAGACACCGTCACAATCAGGGCAATGCGGGGTCGCGAAAGACTGTCTAAAAAATAGCGCAGCGCACCCACCCACAGCGCAGGCAACAGGCTCCAGCGCGCCGCCTGAAGATAAGTGCCGGCAATCGCCACCGCCTCAGCAGGCTGCCCGGCCCACTGCATCAGCGGGGCTGCAGCAGTCAATAAGATCATGCCCGGCAGGGCAATCAGCAAACCCAGGATCAACGCCTGCGACAGACTCCGTCTGACCTGCTCGCTGTCGTTGGCACCATAAGCCTGCGACACCATCGGCGCGACGGCCCCTATCACACCCAGCAGAGGCAGCATGATCATCGAAAAAGCCGCCGTACCCAGACCGGCACCAGCCAGCGCCAGCGCACCCAGACGGCCGCACATCAGGGTATCAATAATGTGCAGTGAAACCTGTGCCAGCTGGGCACCAGCCATGGGCAAGGCCAGCAGTAAAGCTGCCCGTAATTCTTTTTGCAGTGTCATGAGATCCTGTATCCTGTGATCAGCAGAGTTGATCTTTGCGCGCCATTCGGTCAATAATGGTAGGATACTTGATCTTCAATTGTCTTAGGTTAACTATGAAATATCTTCAGGCCCTTACACTGAGCAGTATCCTGCTTAGCGCTGCAGCTCCGGCACTGGCACAACAGGACAGGCCCCACCTGCCTGTACGCATTCAGGTTGCCGCACAAAACACCCAGACCACTCTGCGGGTTTCAGCCACATCAGAGGTCAAAGCACTGACCAGCCTGGGCTGGAAGTCTCTGGGCCACCTGCGGCCTGAAGTCCCCCTGCAGGTCAGCAGCACGGGCGGCGGTCTCAGGCTGAGCAGCCTCAATAATCAGGAGATATACAGCGGTCTGCGGCTGGAACCTCCCAATGACAGTGCCATGGTACAAACCCACCAGGCCTGGTACCGTGGGGGGGTAACGATCAAACCCGGCGGAACGGGCTTTTCCACCATCAATGAAGTCTCCCTGGAACAGTATCTCTACAGTGTTGTACCGTCTGAAATGCCTGCTTCCTGGCCCATTGAAGCCCTCAAGTCCCAGGCTGTCGCGGCCAGAACCTATGCCCTCAGCCACCTGGGACAGCACCGCAAACAGGGCTTTGATCTGATGGCCACCACTGCCAGCCAGGTCTATCAGGGTGTCAAAGCAGAGCACCCCAACAGTATCCGGGCGGTTGAAGATACCCGTGGCGAAATCATGACCCATAACGGCAAGCCCATTCACGCCTACTTTCACTCCACTTCCGGCGGCATGACCGAAAACGGCGCCGATCTCTGGGCTGCCATGCCCTATCTGAAACCCGTTGAAGATTTTGATCACGCTTCACCCAAACATACCTGGCACACCCAGCTCAGTCAGACCGAAGTACAGCAGCGTCTGCGCAACAGCGATCTCAAGGTGCAGGTGGGTCAGGTGATGTTCCTCAGCCCGCTGAAGTATACCCAGGGCGGCCGGATCAAAACCCTGCGGGTGCACGGCAGTCAGGGGCACAAAGATGTAGACGGCCTGAGCTTTCGCATGGCGCTGAAGCTGAACAGCACCTTTTTTAACGTGGGGGCCATCAACGCCCAGGGCGAACTGATGAAACAGCCTGAAGGTCAGGCTCCCCAGAGCTTTCAGTTTGCCGGCCGTGGCTGGGGTCATGGCCTGGGCATGTCTCAATGGGGTGCTCGCCAGCTGGCGCTGGACGGCAAATCCTATCGAGATATTCTGAGCCATTATTATCGCGGGGTGCGCATTGAGCCCTTAAACCCTGGCGCTTATCAGGTGGCCAGTGCACCCTGAAAACATTCCTGTCAGCGCTGAGGACTTAACCCTCAGCGCTTACAGCTACGATTTGCCCGAGGAGCTGATTGCCCAGACGCCTGCTGAGCGCCGCGAAGCCTCGCGGCTGATGGTCTACCAACGCCAGACACAGCAGTATGAGCACAGACATTTCAGTGATCTGACAGATATCCTGCAGCCCGGAGACCTACTGGTCCTGAACAATACCCGCGTCTTCCCGGCCCGTATTTTTGGGCAAAAAGCCCATACCGGCACACGCTTTGAGTTTTTACTGCTGCGCCAGCAGGCCCCCGGACACTGGTTCGCCCTGGCCAAAAACAGCAAACGCATCCGGCCCGGCTATTGCTTTGACTTCGCCGAAAATGTACAGGGCCATATTTTAGCCTGCCACGACGGCGGCCAGGTTGAGCTGCGTTTTGAAGGCCCGGCGATTCAAGAAGATTTTTGGGGCTGGCTGGAGCGTCATGGCGAAATCCCCTACCCCCCTTATATCACCGCCCGAAAAACCGAAGACGAACGTTACCAGACCGTCTTTGCCGAACAACGGGGATCAGTGGCAGCACCCACGGCGGGTCTGCACTTTACCCCAGAACTGATTGCATCCCTGCAAGCTGCAGGCATTGGCTTTTGTTATGTGACCCTGCATGTGGGCATTGGTACTTTCAGCCCGGTGCGTACCGAAGATATTCTGGCGCATGAGATGCACAGCGAATGGTACCAGCTCTCTGCGACAACAGCTGAACGCCTGAATCAGCAGCGCGCAGCAGGCAAGCGCATTATCGCCGTGGGCACAACCTCCCTGCGCACGCTGGAAACCGTCTGGCGTGAGCACGCAGGACAGTTTCAAGCGGCCAGCGATGAAACCCGGCTGTTTATCTATCCCGGTCAGACCATCGGTTCTATTGACGGTCTGATTACGAATTTTCACCTGCCAGGCTCAACCCTGCTGATGCTGGTCTCAACCTGGATTGGTCGCAAAGAACTGCTGCGTCTTTATCAGGAAGCCATCAGCGAGCGTTACCGTTTCTTCAGCTTTGGGGATGCTATGCTGCTGCTCTAGGACCCGGGCTGTGGCAGAGCTGTGCAGTCTGTGCGATAATACAGAACACTGAATACCTGAAGAAAGCATTAAATCATCATGTTTCATGGGCTCTTTCAAACAGCCTATCTGACCCTTTTTGACCCTGCCAGCGCCTTTGCCATGCGGGCCCAGAAGGCTTTCTGGTGGCAGGCTGCAAGCTTTGTCTGGCTGGCCGCTTCACTGCTCAGCTTCTCGCAGAGTGGGGCCAGTCGGCTGTCTGCTGGCAGCATGGCCCTGGGACTTGTTTTAAGCTGGGGCAGCCTGTTTTTAATCTGGTGGCTCAGCGCCATGCTGCTGCACTTCAGCGCCGAACTCTTTGGCGGACAGGGTAAGCTCAGCGACACCATGACCGCCACGGGACTGGCGCTGCTGCCGCTGATTTTTATCGCCCCCCTCAAAGCCCTGCCCAATATTCTGGGCAAAGCCGGCTATACCCTGAGCCTGCTGGGCTGGATGGGCATCTGCTTCTGGGTACTTGCCTTAACGGTGATGGGTCTGAGTGCAGCGCAAAAATTCAGCCTGGACCGCAGCATTGGCAGTCTGATTCTGGGACTGATGCTGGCGGCCGCACTGCTCACGCTGAGTCTGGTCCTGCTGGGTTTGCAGCTGATTTTCTGGGGCGCTCAGCTGGCAGCGTGATCCAGCTCATTGTTGGCGTAGGCTATAATTAAAAATAAAGCATTCAAACCGAGGTCAGATTGTGAAAGTCAGGTTCTGGGGGGTTCGCGGTTCCACACCGACACCATGGTCTGAAGCCATGCAAATCGGTGGCAACACCTCCTGCGTTCAGCTGCTGACCCAAAGTGACGCCCTGATTATTCTGGACGCGGGTACCGGTCTGCGCATGCTGGGCAAGGCCCTGATCGATGGGGGCACACACCGGCAACGCGATATTCATCTGCTGCTGAGCCATACCCACTGGGATCATATTCAGGGCATTCCTTTTTTTGGCCCACTGAATTTTCACGACAATCAGATGACCATCTATGGTGCCAATAAAACCCACAAAAGCCTCGAAGAGGTTATCCGGCAGCAAATGAGCCCAGAGTACTTCCCGGTCAGCCTGGATGATCTGCCGGCGCAGATACACTTTCAGGCCCTGTCAGAAGAACGCTTTGAGGTCGCCGGTCTGCAGTGTGAAAGCGCAGCCTTTAATCATCCCGGCGGGGTCTATGGCTTCCGTATTCAGGGCGAAGGGGCCACGCTGGTCTACGCTACCGATATGGAATATACCCCCGAAAGCCTTGATCCCCGACTGATCGCCTTTGCACAGAACGCCGATCTGCTGATTTATGACGCCCAGTACACGCCCGATGAATTGCACACCAAAAGCGGCTGGGGCCACAGCACCTACCTGACCGCAGCGCAACTGGCAAAAGAGGCCGGCGTCAAACAGCTGGCCCTTTTCTCGCACGATCCGGAGCATGCCGACAGCACCTTGCGCGAAATAGAAGCCGCTACAAAAAAGTATTTTCCAGCCAGCTTTCTGGCTTGTGAAGGCATGGTTCTGGACATCTGACACATCTTTTCCGGGCGAAGTCTGGCACAATGCTTTTAAATTTTTGAATACCCTGTGAGGTAAAAGGTGAAAGTCAAGTTTTGGGGCGTGCGCGGCTCCGTTCCCACGCCCTGGAAAGAAGCGGTGGAAGTCGGAGGCAATACCTCCTGCGTTCAGGTCACGCCCGACAACGGCCAGCTGATCATTCTGGATGCCGGTACAGGCCTGCGTTTTCTGGGCGAGCATCTGAATGCCACAGAGCCCAACCCCATTGAAGGCCACCTGTTGCTGAGTCACGCCCACTGGGATCATATTCAGGGTTTTCCCTTTTTTATGCCGGCCTACAAGCCCGGCAATACCTTCACACTCTACGGTGCCACACGGGCCCGCAAACCCCTGGAAGCGATTATGGCCGGTCAGATGGAAGCCCCCTATTTCCCGATTCAGATGACCCAGATGGCCGCCCGGCTGAATTTTGTGGATCTGGAAGAAGAAACCTTCTGGATTCAGGATCTGAAAGTCACCACTTGCAGCTTCAAACATCCTGGGGGCGTCTTTGGGTTCAGACTGGAGCAGAATGGCCAGGTGTTGGTCTTTGCCACCGATATGGAGTACAGCGCCGACGATCTGGATCCACGTCTGATTGCCTTTGCCCAGGACGCGGATCTGCTGATTTACGACGCCCAGTACACCCCTGAAGAGTTTGAGCAAAAACGTGGCTGGGGCCACAGCACCCATTTGGCCGCCGCCCGACTCGGACAGCTTGCCAATGTTAAACGGGTCATGCTCTACCACCATGACCCGAGCCACAATGATCAGATGCTCGAAGCCATGGAGCAGGAGGCGCAGGCTATCTACGGTCCCTGCCAGCTTGCCAAAGAAGGATTGGTCATCGATACACGGACAGCCTGATCTGTCTTGCTTCCAAACCCAGGATTGGGTATGATGATTGCTAACTGGAGGACAATTGATATGCTTAAAGCTCCCTGGGTCAAAATGATTGCTTTTGCGCTGTGCCTGGCTTTTGTCAGCAGCCCCGGTTTTGCGCAAGACAAGAAAAAAGCCAAAAAAGAAAATACCAAAACCAGCGCCAAGAAAGCGCCGGCCAAAGATGAAAAACCTCTGACCCTCGAAGAAAAGTACCCGATCTCCACCACGCCGCAGACTGCGACCAACCAGAATGCCAGCACCTATATGCAGGAAGGGCTCCGTCTTTACGCACAAACGCGCAAAATCTTCGAAGCCGTCAACGAAATCAAAAGCACCTTTGATGACGCTAATTATTTGCTTGAAATTGAACAAAAAGGCATTATTCAGGCGCGCCTGACGCCACAGGATCTGATGAAGTATGGCCCTGAATACGCCTATATTGGCCTGCGTGTACGGGGCCTGCAGGAAGCTGAAGCCGTCATCTCCAAAGCCATTGCACAATTTGCCCAGGCCCGGCAGCTGGCCCCCACCATCAGCGTGATTCCCCGCTGGCAGCGCATTGCTGAAGACACCCGCAAAGCCATCCGCTTTCATATTGCTTACTACCGCGAAGCAACCAAAGGGATTGAGCGCGGTGCCACCCAGTTTGAGCTGGATCTGCTGACCTATGTCTGGGAAATGCCCAAACAGGGGCCCCAGGACGTGCTGACCCAGCGCATCTATACCGTGCCTTTCCAGGCGGCGCGGGGTGACTTTAACAAGGCCGAAAACAAAAAAGAAAAAGACAGCCTCGACATCCTGAGCCCGGCCCAGCGCCTGCCCGACATGGATTTCAAATCATCAGGAAAATAGTCCACGCTTAAAAACCTGTCCGGTGCAAGCGTGCGCGTGCTAAAATAAGCCCTATGTCTACTGCAGCCCCGCCCCGGACCGTGGCTTTTTTGTCATTAGGTTGCCGCGTTAACCAGGCCGAAGAATCCACTTACCGCCAGCACAGCCTCGAAAACGGCTGGACACTGGTGGACTTTCGTCAGCCTGCCGATATTTACATTGTCAATACCTGTGCTGTGACCCTCGAAGCCGAGCGCCAGTCACGCCAGATGATCAGACAGGCCAAGCGCCGCAACCCCGAAGCCCGCATTGTGGTGACGGGCTGTGCCGGGCGCTCGCTGGAGCGTCACCCTGAAATCAAAGAAGTCGCCGACCTTTTTGTGCCTAACCTGACCAAAGACAACCTGGTCAGCCAGCTGCAGCAATTCCTGGGGGAAGCCCCTCACCCTGGATTTGACTATCACTTTCCACACGTCAGCGTGTCAAAAACGACGCGGCTGAACCTCAAAATCACGGACGGCTGTTTTGAATCCTGTGCATTCTGTATTATTCCTGCCCGGCGCGGTACAGTGCGCAGCCTGCCCGAAGATCAGGTGATTGAACGCCTCAATGCCGCTGCCGATCTGGGCTACCAGGAAGCCATTCTGACCGGCGTACACCTCGGCGCTTACGGCCACGAGCACGGCCAGCACGGTCTGGATCAACTGCTGGAGCGCATCAACCATGAGGTTCGACTCCCGCGCGTGCGACTCAGCTCAATTGATCCCCATGAGGTGACCCCGCGTATGATCCGCGCCCTGGCCGAATCCACGCGCATCTGTCCTTATCTGCACCTGCCGATCCAGAGCGGTTCAGATGCCATCCTGGAACGCATGCGCCGCCGTGATCAGCGGGCCCAGATCATCGATACCGTGGCAGCGCTCAAAGCCGCTTTGCCGGATATTTCACTGACCACCGACATGATCGTGGGCTTTCCGGGCGAAAGTGATGCAGACTTTGAAGCCTCTTACACCCTGATGGAAACCCTTGGTATTCATAAAATTCACGTCTTTCCCTTTTCGGTGCGGCCCGGCACGCGGGCGGCCTTTATGAAAGAGCATGTGCCCGCCGAAACCAAGCAGGCCCGCGTACAGCGCCTGCTGGCCTATAACCAGCAAATTTTGCAGCAATGGCTGCAAAGCTGGGTGGGGCAGACCGTACCCGTACTGTTCGAGCGCGTTGACCGCGCCGGTGTAGGTAAGGGTTACAGCCCGCACTACCTGCGTGTGCATGTAGCCAACTGCCCATCGGAATATTGGAATACCGTACAGCAGGTGTGCATCACGGGCATTGATATCAATCAGGAAATGGCCCAGGCTGAGCTTGTGCTAAAATAAGCCTGAATGGCTGATTTTGACTACGACTACATCATTATTGGTTCGGGCTTTGGCGGCTCGGTTGCAGCGCTGCGCCTGAGCCAGAAGGGCTACCGGGTGGCCGTACTCGAAGCCGGTAAACGTTTTGGCGACCAGGATTTTGCCCGCAGCAACTGGCAGATCCACAAGTTTTTATGGTTGCCGCAGGTTTTTTGTTATGGCATCCAGCGCCTGACCCTGCTCAAAGACGTGCTGATTCTGAGTGGCGCCGGCGTCGGCGGTGGCAGCCTGGTCTATGCCAATACACTCTATGTGCCGCCGCCGGCCTTTTTTAAGCACCCCATTGTTCAGAAACTGGGCGGCAGCGAACGCCTGATGCCCTATTACCATCTGGCCCAGCAGATGCTGGGGGTGACCCAGAACCCCCGCCTCTGGCCCATTGATGAACTCTTTCGCGAAACGGCACGTGAATTTAATGCCGAAGACAGCTTTAAAGCCACCCCGGCTGGTGTGTTTTTTGGCCCGGCTGGCAAAACCGTCGCCGATCCTTATTTTGCAGGCGAAGGCCCGGAGCGCACGGGTTGCACCCATTGTGGCGCCTGCATGGTGGGCTGCCGGGTCGGCGCCAAAAACACCCTGGTCAAGAACTATCTCTATCTGGCCGAAAAACTCGGCGCCACGATTATTCCCGAAAGCGAAGTATTGGATGTCGAGCCGCTCTCAGCAGATGGTGAGGCCGGCTATCGCCTGCGCACCCGACGCACGACGGGCCTCGGGGGCTGGCCCCGCAAAAGCTATACCAGCCAGGGCGTAGTGTTTTCAGCCGGCGTGCTGGGTACGCTCAAGCTGCTGCTGAAGCTCAAAAGCAATGGCCGCCTTCCCAGACTTTCAGAGCGCCTCGGCAAAACCGTGCGGACCAACAGTGAGGCGATTCTCGGCGCACGGTCCCGTGACAGCAACAGTGACTACTCCCAGGGCATCGCCATCACCTCGAGTATTTACCCGGACGCTCACAGCCATATTGAACCCGTGCGCTACCCGGCCGGCTCAGACGTGATGGGACTACTGGCCACGCTGCTGACCGATGGTGGCGGCAACTGGCCGCGTCAGCTGCGCTTTGCAGGAAATGTGCTGCGCCAGCCGCTGGACTTTTTGCGCATGCTCTGGCCGCTGGGCTTCGCCAAACACAGCGTGGTGGTGCTGTTTATGCAAACCCTCGATAACAGCCTGCAGGTGGTACAAAAACGCTCCTGGCTGCGTCTGGGCAAAAAAGTGCTGAGTTCTTCGCCTGAGGGCGGCAGCAAAGCCCCTTCGTATATTCCCCTGGCTAACGACTTTACCCGCCGGCTGGCGGCACGCATGAACGCCATTCCCGGCTCCGCGATCAATGAAGTCTTACTGGATGTGCCCACCACCGCCCATATTCTGGGCGGCTGTGGCATGGGCAGCAGCCCGGAAGAAGGCGTCATCGACCTGCAGAACCGGGTCTTTGGCTATCAGAACATGCTGGTTTGTGATGGCTCCATGATCCCGGCCAATCTGGGGGTTAACCCCAGCCTGAGTATTACCGCCCTCAGCGAGCACGCCATGGCCCAGGTGCCACTGAAAGCCGGTGCCCCGATGCGCTGGCTGAAAGTCGACCTTGCGCAGCAGCGGACGGCATTGCTTTTGCCTGACGGCCCTCTTGACTGAGGTTACACTGTTTTGACAGCAGCTATGCTAAGATCAGAGTCATGAAAGCCACGCCCCCCCTGCAGCCCTACTCCCGGTCAAGAACACCTCCCGGACCCAGAAAACCACCCCGACGCCCTGAAGCAACAACATCGGGTCCCAGAGCGCTCATCATTCTGAAAGGCCTGCTGCGCTGGAGCTGGCGTCTGAGTGCCATGAGCATCCTGCTGGTGGTGTTTGCCGCAGGCGGCGCCCTGGGGGGGCTGAAATACAGTCTCGATAAACAACTGCCCGACATCTCACAGCTGGAATATTACGCGCCGACTGAAACCACCGAAATTCTGACAGCTGACGGCAAACTGCTGCACAAAATTTTTGGCGAAGAAAACCGCAAACTGGTCCCGCTCAATCAGGTGCCGGATCATGTGCAAAAAGCCGTGATTGCTGCTGAAGACGCCCGTTTTTATGAGCACTGGGGAGTGGATCCTATCGGTCTGGCCCGTGCGCTGCAGGTCAATTTCAGCCAAAAAGAAACCGTTCAGGGCGGCAGTACCATCACCCAGCAGGTCGTCAAAAATATGTTTTTGACCCCGGAGCGTACGGTGCAGCGCAAACTGGCTGAAATGTGGATGGCCTACCAGGTCGATCAGCGCTACTCCAAAGCCCAGATTCTGGAGCTTTATCTCAATCAGATCTACTGGGGCCACAATGCCTATGGCATTGAGTCTGCTGCCCAGAACTATTTTGGCAAGGCCACCACCCAGCTCAGTCTGGCCGAAGGTGCGCTGCTGGCAGGCATTTTAACGGGCCCGGAGCTGTATTCACCCTACCATAACCCTGAGCTGGCCAAACAACGCCAGAGCCTGACCTTACAGCGCATGGTCGAAGTGGGATTTATTACGCCAACCCAGGCCCAGCAGGCCAACACCGAAAAACTGACTTATCCGGGCATTAAAGCCCAGGACATGAAACACCCGTATTTTACCTCTTATGTGCTCTCCATTCTGAAGCATAATTACGGTGAAAGCGAAGTTTTTCAGCGCGGACTGCGGGTTTATACCACCCTGAATGCCGACTGGCAACTGTTTGGTGAAAAAGCCTTGCGCGAACATATTCAGAAACATAAACGGGCGCGTGTTTCTCAGGGGGCACTGGTCACGATTGAAAACAACACCGGTTTTGTACGCGCCATTGTCGGCGGTACAGGATTTGAACACAGCCAGTTTAACCGGGCCTGGCAGGCCCAGCGTCAACCGGGCTCAGCCTTTAAACCCTTTGTGTATCTGAGCGCTTTTTCACGAGGCTATAAGCCCGAACACCTGGAAGTAGATGAGCCCATTCAGTACCGCTATGGTTCTTATGTCTGGAAACCCAAAAACTACAGCGGCGGACACGCCGGCACCATGACCTTGCAACGCGCACTCGAAAGCTCCAATAATATTATCGCCGTCAAGCTTGGCGAACGCGTCGGCAATGGCAATGTGATCGAAACCGCTCACCGCCTGGGTATCCGCTCCTCATTGCGCAACGTCCTCTCGCTGGCGCTAGGCCCCAGTGAGGTGACCCCCCTGGAAATGGCCAATGCTTACAGCAGCATTGCGCGGGGCGGCCTCTATCTGGAGCCCACACCGATTTTGTGGATTGAAGATCGTTTCGGCAATATTATCGAAGACAACCGCCGCCGCTATACTGAGCGCGTCGCCAGTGAAGAGGCCTGCGGCACCCTGATACAGGTCATGAAAGGGGTTATTGCTCGTGGGACAGCTCCCGAAGCCCGAATTGGCCGCCCGGCCGGTGGCAAGACGGGAACGGCCAGCGATCACAAAGATGCCTGGTTTGTCGGCTTTACTCCCCAGCTCACCACGGCTGTCTGGATTGGCAACGATAAACCTGTGCCCATGTATGGCTACGCCACTGGCGGCCATCTTTCAGCTCCCCTGTGGGCACGGTTTATGCGCCATGCCCATCGCAACCTTCCCAGTAAAGACTTTCAGCATGGTGCCGGCATGCTGCCCATACTCAAAGGGGTTTCACTGCAAGATCCGGACGCTGACAGCGGGTTTATGCCCCAGTACGAAAAACTGCGCTCAGGGCAGAAAAAATCGAGTGATCAGGACATCAGTGATCCTTTCTTAATCAATCCTGACGAACTCTCACAAGGCATTGACAATACCGTGCCCATGCGCTTACCAAACTCAGCCAGCATATCAGGCAATACGCTTGCGGCACCGGATCTGAACGCCCCCCAGAATCTGCCGACACCCCCACCCCCACCGCCTGCAACAAAGCAGAATCAGGATCTGGTTAACGATCTGGATCGGCTGATGCAGGACCTGGATCGCCTGGAGCTGCCGGTTAACGAAAACGAGTAATTTTTTAAAGCGCAGCCCATATTTTTGTGCACATACCCTGTGGGTAGTGGTATGATGTTTTCGAATCTGATAAAGGAGATCTCAAGAGTCATGGCTTATATTATCACCTCTCCCTGTATTGACACCAAAGACGCGGCCTGTGTTGAAGTCTGTCCGGTCGATTGTATTCACACCACAGATGATGCACCCCAGTATTATATCGATCCCGATGAATGCATTGATTGTGGTGCCTGCGCACCCGTCTGCCCGGTAGAAGCCATCTACCCCGAAGAAGACGTTCCCGAAGACGAGCAGGACTTTATTGCTATTAACGCAGACTATTTTGCCTGAATCTTTTGGATAAAGCCCCCGCTAAAGGCTGCCCTTTCAGCGGGGGCTTTCCCTTGCCTGGGTGTGAGCTGGCTCACACTGAAATTTATCGTAAAGACTACAATAGTATTGAGACTGCGTATAAAGGACAGATGCAATGAGCCATTTCGACAACGTCATTCAAGAGTTTCAGCAAAAGCGTATTGAAAAGGAACTCAAAGCCCAGCAAGTAAAATACGAGCGCCTGCAACAGCTGCAGGAAATGGCCGAACTGGCGGACCTTGAAATGCGCCAGCGGCGCCCCCGCAATCGCAACACAGCTTATTACAACACCCTCTGATGCACCCTTTGCCTGAGCTGGCGGCCCGGGCTGTGACGCATTTTGTCGAGACCCGCCAGGTGCTGGAAACCCCACAGACTGGCTTTGATCCCTTCATCGCCCAAAAAGCAGGTGTTTTTGTCACACTAAAAACCCCGGCAAATGCTTTGCGTGGCTGTATTGGCACCATATCGCCGGTCTATGCCAACGTGCTGGAAGAAACCATTTACAACGCCATTGCTGCGGCCAGCCGGGATCCGCGCTTCCCGCCCGTTCAGCCAAATGATCTGTCTGGTCTGAAATACAGCGTCAGTGTGCTCCACCCACCTGAACCCATCCAAAGTCTGGATTTACTTGATCCCGCACATTACGGTGTGATTGTCACGGCGCGGCATCACCGGGGCCTGCTGCTGCCCGATCTGGAAGGTATTGATACCCCACAAAAACAGGTTTATCATGCGACCCTCAAAGCAGGCCTGACCCCTGGCGAGCCTGTACAACTGCAGCGCTTCCGTGTCGATAAATACGCCTGAGCGCACACTGGAGTCCAAGATGAAATATGATCTGAGTCAGCACACCCCCGCACAGTTAAACGCCTGGTGCGCCAATACTGCCGCTGAAACCCTGGGCATTGTGTTTACCGAAGCAGGCAAAGATTACCTGCTTGCACGCATGCCTGTCGATCACCGCACACGGCAACCCGCTGGCCTTCTGCATGGTGGCGCTTCGGTACTGCTGGCAGAAACCCTGGGATCTGTAGCTGGCAATCTCTGCATTGATCCCAGCACACAGGCCTGTGTCGGTCTCGAAATTAACGCCAACCATTTGCGCGGCGTGTCTGAAGGCTGGGTAGAGGGCAAGGTCTCTCCCATCCACATTGGACGGCGCACCCAGGTCTGGCAGATTGAGATCCGCAATGGGTCAGGGCAGCTGGTCTGTACCAGTCGCCTGACCCTTGCAGTGATTGATCGCTGAGTCTATTTGCGCTTCCAGGTCTGGGTTTTACCCAAAGCCGGATTGAATACATAACCACGCACCTGTAAGGTATTCTTATCTTTCAGGCTCATTTTGCAACTGTAGGTTTTGCCGTCTTCGGGATTGTAAATTTTGCCGTCGACCCATTCGCCCCCTTTAAAAGCAAAACCACTTAAAACCTGCAAGCCAATAATGGGGCGGCTTTGCAAAGACTTCTCAGGATTCTGGCGGTCGGTTTTGGGCTTGCCGTCGCGATTGGGTTCTTTTAACCAGACAATTTTACCCACATACTGACTACCACTCTTTCTGATTTCAACATGGGACTTACCGCCTTCGGTTTCCCATTTACCCACCACAGCATCTGGCACATTGGCCATTGCCGGCAGAGCCAAAGCAAGTGCCAGTGTGACCAGGAAGGCCATTATTCTGGATATACGCATTGTGTTTTCCTTTCTGGGATCAGATTTAATAAACGTGAGTTCCCCATGTGTTTTTGCTCATTTCACCATCCCCCTCAGCCGGGCAAACAGCTTGTCGATATATTTGTCCCGGTCATTGGTCATGAACAGCACGTGCATATCCTCGAGCTCGTCCTGTGTATTGTCCCATTTCAGTTGCGGGTATGGCGTCCAGGAAAGGATGAAACTGTTGAGGAGCACGGTTGGATCTTTCAACCGTTGCTCGACATCCTTGATCCGTTTGTGGAATAGAACCTTCTCGCTGGCGGGGCCTTCGTGCAAAAGGCCGTGCGGCTCGATGAAGGTGACGTACTGCCTCTTGTTGCCTTCTGGGCCAATCAGCATCCACAGAATGAAATCGGGGTGGAAGTTGCCTGCCTCGAAGAAGCCCACGCCTTTGCCACGGCTCATGTTCCTGAGCAGGAAAAGTTCCATTCCATCCTTTTGCAGAGCGGCTTTGTGGCCGTCGCACCAGGTCTTCAGATCGGTGACAAACTGATATTCGCTTTCGTTGAGGGCGACCGGCAGAATGGTGATTTTTCCTCCGCGCCGGACATGAAAGAGCGGCTGGAACAGGTGCTTGCCGAAATTGCAGGCGTTCAGATCGCCAACCTTCAGCAGATCATCCTTCTTCTGCTCCAGATCCTTCTTGATCTGCTGAATCCCCTGGATGACCTGTTCCTCATCGCCGTCCACGATAAGCTGGTAGAACTCCTCCTGCGGAATATTGTCATCATCCTTCGTTAAGTCGCGCAGTTCAAGACGCGGCTCAATGTATTCCCGTTTGCGATAGTTGTAGTAGTGATCGCAGTACCGCTTCAGAAGCTCAGACGCCACCTGCTGCAGTAAGAGCACGCCATCAAAGGATGCCGGGTTCAGGCGGGTTTCGGGCAGGTAGAGGGTGTACCAGTTCGGGTCCCCCAGCAGGCGTTTGATGCCATCCTTGGTGATATTGAAGTTGTACCAGCTCCGTTCGCGCTTGAACCGCTCCAGCTCGAAAAAAAGCGTGTCGTAGTCCAGCAGAGCCAAATGCTGTTCACGCAACGACACCTTGTCCTTCTGGGTCGCTAAGGATGTACCGCGTGACTGCATGGCCTGAATGCGCGGGTACCAGTCGGCGACAACCGTGTTGTGCGTCATGTAGTCCGGGATGTCCCCGAGAGTGGGCACTGCTGCATCCTTCTTGAAGTCGTATTCCTTGCCGTCAGAGGCCTTCCGCTTCGGTCGCAGGATTTTGAGCTTCTTGCCGAAGTCATAGGTCACATTCAGCGGGATGTTAATGATCTTGCGGCGCTCGTTGCCGGGAAGGCCTTCCTCTTTGAGGAACTCGCAGAACTTCTCCATGAAGTCGGCCTCGATGCCGAACACGTTGAGGGTTTCCAATTCCTCGATGAAGGTCGGCCGGAGCGGCGCATGGGAATGGCCGCTGCGTTTGAGGCTCCATTCATAACCCTTCAAGCGGACGCCGCGTCCGAAGAGCTGAATGATCTGCGAGCCTTCCGAGCGCCCGACATGCATCAGACCCATGGTGCTGACGCGCCAGCAGTCCCAGCCTTCAACGAATTTCTTGGAGCCGATAAGCAGGTTGATCGGTGAGGTGGAATCCTTCACGGAAGCGAACATCGCCTCGGTAAAGTCACTGTCTTCCACGGTCAGCCGTGTACCGTTTTGCGCTGCAAGCTCGGCCACGTGATCGCACAGGCTCCTGGCGTCACCGACGTTGATCAAACCGAAGGGCGTCTCGCTCGTACCCACACGCAAGGCCACTTCGCCGGATTCGCCCTTGATGCGATCCAGTGACAAATGCCCGCCTGCGGCATGGTTGAACAGCCTGGCGAGAATATCCCGGTAGAGGGCTTCAACGGTTTCGCCGCCATTCATGGCCCGGGCCAGATAGGTAAAGGCCCCGGCAAAGATGTCGTTCCCATCCTTGTCCAGCAGGCCGGTATCCTGGCCTTTGCCGGTGAGGATCTCGTGCATGCGCCGCGTCGCCATCTGCTGATTGTCGAGGAAGTCGGCGACAAACTGGATGATGAGCGCCACGTCCGTGGCCACGATCTGTTCATCCTTGCTCATCTTGCCCGAGGAAACCGTGCTGCCGACAAAGACCCACAGTGGCTTTTCCAGATTGAACGGCTCGAAATCTTTCGCCTTTTCCTCGTAGATTCGGAGCTGCTGATAGAACTTCAGCAGACAGGCTGTCATATAGATCGACTGCGTCTCTTCGAATGACCCTGGCAGGTTCAGGATCTGGTAATCCTTACCGAAACCGTCCTCATAGAACCACCGGTAGGAGTAATCAAAAACGACCGTCTTGGCGTAGCTGTTCTCAAAATCGGCATTGCCGGATGCCTGAACCGCCTGCTCGAAGGTGGCCGAATACTCGAAGGTGAACCCCTTGGCGCAGAGATCGGAGCGCCGGGAGAACCAGACGCCTTCCTCTTTACCGCTCATGCCACGATGACCCTCGTCCACCAGAAGCAGGTTCTGATCGCCCAGGCTTCGCGTGGCGATGGTGTTCGGGCCTTCCTGATCAGCCAGCTTGGTAATCTCCAGCACATCCACGCGCTCAAGGCCCTGGGCCAGACCGAACAGGCTGCCACGGGATTGCAGGTAGCTGCCTGCAGAAATATCGCTCTCCCGAAACTCGGTGATGTGTTGCTCTGAGAGACGTTCGTTGGGCGTCAGCAGGATAACCCGGGAGAGTTCTTTATCCTTCCCATGCTTTGCAGCGTAGTGCCGGTATTGCAGCAGGTTGACGTGCATCAGCAGCGTCTTGCCGCTGCCGGTGGCGTTCTGCATGCAGAGCTTGTTCAGGTCATCCTCGTGGTAAGGCGGCACATCGGCGTAATCGTCCCAGTGGCGGTTGAAACGCTCAACGAAGGCATTGAGATCGGCAAGCATCCCTTCACGATTGCCAAAAAAGCGGTCCAGGTAAATTTCAACGAATAATAAGGCGAGCCATTGGTAGTATTTCCATACCACTGGTCGGTGGCGTTTTTCGTTGATCGCCCGGGTATGGCGGACGATGTTCTGCTCGTAGGTCAAGAGCATGTCCCGACTGATGCGAAAGCCCGGGAAATCAGCCGCTGGGTCGGCATAGCTGAAGAGCGGGCTACCGCCGAGATGGTGGTAGAAAAAATGCAGATTGTCGTTGTCTAACCCTTCCAGGCGCGGATCACGGATGGGTTCGGCCAATTTGTGAAAGGGGCGAACCACTTTGCCATTTACTTTGTGTTCGGTGAGCGGATCGATGCCGAACAGGCTGATGAGCCACTGGTTGAGCAGTAGCTTGTTGCGGAAGGCGTGTTGCTTTAGACCTTTGGATTTACGCTTGGCCATCTTCGATTCCTTCCAGTTCCTTCTCGATCTGCTCGATACTTGGCAGGCTGGTCTGCAAGGGTTCCGGCAGCGATTCCAGTAATTTGTATTCGGAAATGCCCATGGGTTGGCTTTTGTCATTCAAGGCGTATTCAGCCACCACCTTGTTTTTGCTCTTGCACAGCAGCAGCCCGATGGTGGGGTTATCGTGTTCAGCCTTCACCTGTCGATCCACGGCAGTGAGGTAGAAACCCAGTTGTCCCAGATGCTCGGGCTTGAACTTGCCACCCTTCAGCTCGATCACGACATAGCAGCGCAGCTTGAGGTGATAAAAAAGCAGGTCGATGAAAAACTCTTCGCCGCCGACATCAAGCAGCACCTGCCGTCCGACAAAGGCGAATCCTGCTCCCAGTTCCAGCAGGAATTGCGTGACATGCCGCACCAGGGCTGATTCCACTTCGCGCTCCTGCGCTTCGTCTGTCAGGCCGAGGAAGTCAAAGCGATAGGGGTCTTTGAGAGACTCTCGGGCAAGGTCGGATTGAGGCTTGGGCAGACGATGTTCGAAGTTAGTGACCGCCTGGCCCTGACGATCCAGCAGGCGGGTTTCGATCTGCATCACCAGCACATTACGCGACCAATTGTTGGCGATAGCCTTTTGCGCATACCAGCGGCGCTCCTCGGCGGTTTTCAGCTTGTCGAGCAGGGCAAGCTGATGATACCAGGGTAATTGTGCAAGCACCTCTTGCACAAATTCGGCGTCTGGCCAGGCCTCGGCAAACGCGCGCATGTATTTGAGATTGCGCGGCGAAAAACCCTTCATCTCTGGAAAAGCTCTGCGCAGATCGTGAGCTAACCGGTCGATCACCCTGGCACCCCAGCCCTGCTGTGCTTGCCGGGCCAAAATATCGCGACCGATTTGCCAGTAAAGCAAAACCAGTTCGCGGTTGACCGCCAATGTCGCCCGCTGCTGGGCGTTGTAGATGCGGGTTTTCAGTTCCGCCAGCCAGTCGGCATAGCCTTCGAGTGGCTGGATCAAAGCGGCAGGGCGGTTTTTGGCGCCTTCGTGGTCGTTCATCGCTCCACCTCCCACATCCGCTTCATGAACTCTTCCTCGATGAGGCGGACCTTCCAGCTCTCGTCATCCTGCTTTAGGTTGGGCAGATTATTGCTGCCGTTGACGTAGATGGTGTCGAACTCGAAATCACGGGTGCCGATCCGGTTCTTCTGGAACCATTCATCCAGCATCAGGTTGTCTTGCTCGATGTCGCCGGTGAGCTTGCGCCAGACGATCAACACCTTTTCCCGCTGGCCATTGTTGGGATTGGCAGGGTCCCTGGGCACCCAGCCTTCGACCTTGCGGAACCACCACGGGCCGCCTTCGTCCTGCTTGATTCGTCCATCCACCACCAGTTTGGTTTTCTGGTCAGTCGGCACTTCGGGGTCATCCACGCGCTTGAAATTGGCGGTGAATTCCTGTGGCGCAGCGTAATGCACCACGCGCAGGCCGATCAGATAGTTGAAGGTCTCGATCAGATCGACCGCACGGGTGGCGTACTCATCCGTCCCCGGCTTTTTGACCTCCAGGGTATAGCGGGTCGGATCGGCAAAGGCGTCGATATTAAGCAGCGACTGACTGCCCCGGGTCTCCACATCCAGCAGGTAGCGGAGCATGTAGTCTTCCTTGAGGGAAGGATTTTTCAAAAGCGGGCTTTTGCCGGGCTTTTCATCAAAGCGCAGGTTGTTGAGGGTGTCCTCGTAGGATTCCAGGCGAATGTATTTGAAGCAGTGGGAAATGCCTGTATTGCGGGCGGTGGGTTTGCCGTCTTTCCAGCTGCCGGAATAAACCACCTTAGCGATGCGGGGTTTCAGTATAGTGTCGAAATAGTTCCCCATTTCGCACAAGAGATATTTTCGCGCCTCTGTGTTTGTAAAGCGGATAGCTGCATGTCCCGTGGAACCAGATCCAGCAAAGTAATCTAAGACGAGTTCACCTGGACTGGTTATCCAGCCAATGATTCTTTGTAGTAACGCCAGACTTTTTTCATGAGGGAAGTCTGTAACGGTCCCTGACGATGGAATATCTAGCCAGTTATCGCTTACGAGCTTGAATGTCTGGGGAGGGACATAGTATTGAACCGTTCCTTCGTCATTTTTTCTGACGAAGTCAAGATCAACCCCAGCTTGAAGATTTTCCGCATACCACTCATCAAGGGACTTAGTATCTGATTCATTTTGGAGAAAGTGTTCATAGTTTTGACTGGCTCTTCTTGCTCTGTTCTTTTCCCATCTCCATTGCCCTGTTTCCGGATGTTGTCCAAGCAGCTCATATCTCATTGTTGGCCTATCAGTGCCGCGCCAGAAGGTGTCCCACTTCCCCGGCTTTCCATTTTCGAGCATCTGATGAAGGTGGGGGATACGAGCCCCACGTTTCTTAGAAAAAATATGGATTAAGTCGTGGCCAAGACTAAGTCTGCTTATGTCTTCAAATTGAGCTTGTACGTTCTTTATTCCGCGACGAGCTACGACGGAGTTTTTCCGTTCGGCAAAGATTTCTTCCAACATTAATCTGGAACGTGCGGCTTCATCATCACCGATTTGCTGAAAATAAAGCCCCTCTCTTGACATTAGAGCCGATGCAGCGTGAGCACGATCAAGCATCATGGAAAACCAGCTAGACGCCTGATAACCGTCCTTGTATGGAAACTCGTCGTTCTCCGTATTATACGGCGGATCAATATAAACACACTTCACCTGCTCCCGATATCTTTCCTGCAACAGATTCAACGCCTGAAAATTCTCGGAGTGAATCAGCAGGCCATCGCACTGC
Source organism: Candidatus Sericytochromatia bacterium (assembly GCA_015272195.1). Taxonomy (GTDB): domain Bacteria; phylum Cyanobacteriota; class Sericytochromatia; order UBA7694; family UBA7694; genus JACYMC01. The sequence continues at coordinate 112 of JACYMC010000203.1, read as the reverse complement.
TCATCGAAGTTTTCAATCGATGCCACCAGCCGGGCCTTGAAGCTGTCATCGAAAAAACGGGTATCGAGCACCAGCTTGTTGTGGGCCTTGAGGAACTCGACCGTCAAAGGCC